>JBGTMK010000843.1:0-3051 GCA_041743605.1 Nostoc sp. | reverse complement strand
GATTCAAAATTGTAGTGAATTAGCAAAAATTCTTTCAGCCCATCAGCATCGTGAGAAACTGATTCTAAGCGTTGTTGCATCTGCCGAATGCGATCGCCAAAGTTTTTAATAGTCCGATTCAAGGCATACATACTCGATTCAGCCCGTTGTAGAAAGAATCGGCGTTGGTTGCCTAATAGACTTCGCTGTTCGACGCTACCTGTTAAATAACGAATTGGATCAGCAAAGGGGATGAAAAGACTGGTTTCAAATTGAGTGAAAATCTGCTCAAGTGCCTGTTCTGTACTAATTTCAAAATGTACAGGTAGCCATTCTGCTATCCGTTTGGCATACAAATTTAAATCTGGGGTGGCTTCTCGCAGCATTTGGCGGGTGCGCTGAAGAAACAGTTCGCGGTAGGTACGGCGAAATAGTTCAGTATTATCTGTAAAATTTTCTACCCCAATTTCCCGATTTTGAAACCATTGGGCAACTTCTGCGGGGAACTTTAAATCATTGAATCCTTGAGGACGACTGATAAAGGGCGAGAGAATGTTATAAATATCTTCCCGGCGATTGTTCCAAGGTGTAGCGGTCAACAGTAGAAAGTAACGTTGCCGAGCAGACTTGCGATCGCTTTCTTGAATCGCTGCACAGGTTTTATGAATACGGTTTTTATAATTGCGAATGCCTTCGTGGGCTTCGTCGATGATAACTAGGTCAGGGCCACCGTAGCGATTGAAGTCTGCCAGGAAGTTACTACCTTTGCGGCTCATCAGGTTTTTATTGTAGAGTTCATAATCACCTGATTTAAACCCAAGTTCAGCCATTTCTCGTTCCCAGTTGGGATGAAGTTTTTTGGCAGCAATGATCGCAATTTTAGCTTGACCCTTCTGCTGACGATACAACCACGAGACAGTAGCCGCTAGTCGAGTTTTCCCCAATCCTACAGCATCAGCGCAGACAGCAACACCAAAATCCTGCATGACTCTTAGGCAATGTTGCGCTCCAGATTTTTGATGCTCAAACAAGATACCTTGATTTAACAGTTCATCTAATAAATCACTACGTTAAACCCGGAACTGACGGGGGCGCTGTTGTGCCAACCAGTAGAGAAAATCGTTAGGTGTGCCGTGATTGCCTGCCAAAATTATTTCTACAGCTTGTTTAAACCCTTCAATTTCACTGAAATCTGGTATTTCTAGGGATTGGCTGACTGCTGGAGGATTTTCGGGTGAGTTGTGATAAGTGCCTTCGGTGGTTGTAACTTTGAATTCGGTTAACTTTATCGGCGGATGTTCTGGGTCTACCTCAACTTGACCAATAATCCGTTCCGAATCTTGGCTGTCAATGGTGATTTTCACCAATTGATCATCTACAACCTCAATGCTTTCTATTTTGTCTAAATTTTGACCTGTGATTTCAACTTGGGTGGTTTCCCCAGGGGCAAACTCATCAGGATTGATAGATTCAATAACTGGTTCTTTTAACTGGGCACGGCGATCGCGTTCGGCTAGTACCTGCTGTAAAAACTCTTGGGTTAAGTCAAAAGTAATGTCATCTCGCTGCCACTCAACATCAAACTGACCAATACTTTCAAATATGGCTTCTGCATCTAAACGAGAATCACAAGAGTAGAGGAAGGTTACACTCTCAGCATTTTTGGAATGTGCTGCACGAGTGAGCCAAATCCAAATGGGGAACCCAGGCACTTGAGGAACGGTTTCGCCGTAAATTCCCTCACTTGCGAATTCTGCGAATTGACAGCGAATCTGTTGCTGACCCCTCTCACGCGGCTTTCGGTTGTATCGCTCACTTGAACGAAATTCTGACTCAGTATGATTTGGTTATCGCCTCCCCAAGTCTTGAAACTGGAGTATCTATCGACATTCGAGGACATTTTGATGGTGTTTGGGGGATATTTCAAGGTGTGCAGCCGGTTAACTCCGTGCGGCAGATGTTGGCAAGGGTTAGGGAAACTGTTGACCGTCACATTTGGGTGCGAGAGTGGGGGATGTCGTTTGTGGGCAATGGCTCCACATCCATTGGAGGATTGTTGAGAAGTCAACACGTTGCAACACAAGCTAATATTGCACTGTTGTCGGCGGCGGATAATGACGATTACAGCTTTATTGACCAGAATTTTCAACCGGAGTCATTGCAGACTTGGGGTAAGCGTGGTTCTGTCATCAACGTTGAGATGCGGCGTTATAGAGAATCGGTGGTTGCGGGTTTGGTCGAGGATGGGTATATCATTATTGATGCTGAGGATGTTGATGACGATGAGAGTGGGGCTGTAATCGAGTCGGTTAAAGCGGCATCTGTTGAATTGTATGCTGCGGAGTGTGAAGCGATCGCGGATTCTCCAACCATCTCTGATGCCGAACTCAAGAAGCTGCAAGACACAAGGGCGAAAACGAAAACCGAACGACACCAGCAACGCAAGGCCGAATTATCCCGTCGTTACGAAATTGATGTAACCCCTGAGCTTGTCGGGAAAGATGACGACGGGTGGTATCCTCAACTGCGGATGCACTATTATTTGACGCTAGGGCGAGAGTTTCTGACCAACCGTGATACTAAACGGGCTAAGACGCAATTAGAAGCTGGGGAGAATTCGATTTGGAAACCAGATTTTAACAAGGGGCAGATGTTACCTGCTGTACTGTTGTTAGAAGAACTGAATCTGTTGCAGTTTATTACACCAGACGTTCAGTTACGTGGAAGTGATGAGAAGATGATGCAGTTTAAGGCACTGGCTGTAACGCATCGGCACGTTATCAAGAATTACTTGAATGTGACTATCTCAGAAAAACTTACTTCCATAGCGATCGCACAGAAGTTACTTGCCAAAATTGATTTGAAACTGGATTATGTTGGTCGATTGGGCAAGCGTGAAAATCGGGAGTGCGTTTATCGGTTTGTTGCCCCTGATGACCAGCGTGATTCGATTTTTGGGCAATGGCTCAATAGGGATAAAGCATTAAATCGTGAGTTGGTGTCAGTCATGAATAATATAGTGTTAACCACACCCGTCAGTGACACGACACCTATTGATATTCCCCAAACAGT
>JBGTMK010000842.1:0-15239 GCA_041743605.1 Nostoc sp. | reverse complement strand
GGGATGCTTAGTTTCAGGGTAGATGCCAATCTTTTTACCCGTCTCGGCTTCTACTTCCTTAACCAAGTCGATGATTTCGGCGAGGGTGGGAATTTCAAATTGACCATTGAAAGATTGGTCGCGGAAAGTTACACGCTGTATCGCTTTTAAAGTCTTGATTTCTTCTAAAGTGAAGTCTTCAGCGAACCAACCAGTGATTTCAGTTCCATCTAGGCTGACTGTTTTCTTGCGATCGGCAAACTGTGGATATTTGGTAATATCGTAAACGTCTGTGGTTGTATTGCTTAAATTAAGAGTGCCATCAGCGTTCAAAATTGCCAAAGCAGGTTCATGACGAGCAATTAATACCCCATCTTTTGTAACTACTAAGTCAGGCTCAATAAAATCAGCGCCGTCCGCAATTGCTTGTTTGTAAGCCTCTAGAGTATGTTCTGGAAGCTTTCCACTAGCACCTCTATGACCGATAACTAATGGTGCTTCTCCGCCTAGAGTTTTGAAGAAGTCAGGTGTTGCAATGGGAGCTTCTAGCAGTTTACCAGTAGCATCAAAATGCAGTAGGTACGGCCCAAACTCTTCTCCAACCCAAATTGTCCCGTCTTTATCAAAGACGAATGACTCTACATCGAAATCTGCACCAGTCAATAATCTCTCAGAACTTCCTTCATTAACTATTTGGAAAGGAATCTTGTTATTGGGATCAGATAGTTGAATGTAGTCTAAAACTTTAACAGTGCCATCTCCATTTTCTGTTCCCTTAAAACTTGGGTCTAGACGGTGGATGCGTAACAGAAAGTCTTCACTATTATCTTTGCTGCCGTAACCATTATCTGACAGAAAGTATAAAGAGTCATTATTAGCAAACTGTACACCACTGAAGCCCTGTATTGGCTGTCCTGGGAAAGGCCCCGTTCTGCCATTGGCTGAAATTCCTTCACCAGAAACAGGCCCATCACTATATGTATCAGCAGGTAAAGAGGCAAAGCCTACTAATTCAATTGCCATAATTAGAATGTGGTTGGGTATTTGGATTTAACTGGTTTGCAAACTAATCAAGTTCTCTCATTGCATCACTTGTGAGAAAAACAAATCATATTCTCATGCTAAAAACCGGAATTACGGGTAAATTTCAGAATTACAACACTACAGGTCGGGCAAGTCCGTTAAGTCCGATTTCGTCATCAACACTGAAAATGAATGCATTTACAAAAAATGTATTCTCTCAGAGTTATCGAAAGCTTGAGAAATGAGAGTGGGATATTAACTACTAATCTGTGTTAGTGAGTCATGAGTGTAGAAGACTAAGATACAGAATTGAAAGCTGTTGATAGTAGTTATGAGAGAACTTGGCTAGCAATAAAGATGTTTCCATTACAAGATTAAGAAAACAATAAGCTAACTGGAAGAAATGATTAAAATTCATTAAATCAAAAAAAACAATATTTATGGCAATAATTTATGGCAATAGTCTTAGGTTTGTGCCAAATTTTTTAATCTGCTTACGTTGGCTTGAGGAATGAAACTCAACAATTTTACTTTTACTATCAGTCAATTATCGAAGTTTTTACTTTCCAAAACTCCATACTTATGGTATTTGCTCATGAATTAGGATTGCTATAGCTATCTTGAAGCTGATACCATAACAGGGGAATTTCTGCTGGATTCTGACAAATTACTGGTAGCCAAGTCGCACAGGGAAACTCATCTTCTAAACCTTGTAGCTTAGAACGTGCCTCACGTACTGATTGATATAAAGGTTTACCATTAGAAAATTCTGTCAGAAAATTCTTTAAAAACTCCTGTGCTACTTTATCGGGTACTGGTTCACGCATGACAATCATTTGGGGAATATGCAAATCGGCTAAATTAGTTGCTAATCCCAAACCGTCGCAGGAGTTAAAAATTGCTAAATGCAAACCTCGTTCAATAGCTTTCGTCAGAGCATTTTTTAACTCAGCAATAGTTAAACTATCAGTTTGGTTGATGCGAAAATGACCAATTTCTTTCTCAGATTGAGTAAAACTATGACCAGCAAAAAAGAAGATATCCCAAGGTTGCTGCCAAAGTTCATCATTCAACAGTTGGCGTTGTGGTTCCACTAAAAACTTGACTTCTGCATTAGCTAATTCTTCAAGTATAACTCTATCTTTTTGAGTATTAATACCAGTACTATCTCCCAATATTGCTAATATTTTGATATGAGATTTGGAGGGTTTAGACTTTTGTTTTTTCTCATAAGCCGTTGACGAAATCGCAATTTCTGCTTGAGGATAGCGCTCAAAAAAATCCCAAAGTTGCAAGGGTATCCTTCGTAACTGACTATCTTCTGTTTGCAGAAGAATCCGAATAAACTCTGAAGGATTTAACTTTTCTAATAATTGCTCTTTAACAGGGCGAAATAATTCGGAATTTAACCATAAATTTACCTGCTTTTGAAAATTATCTGCAAACTTGTCGCATTCTTTGAATAATTCTCGCTTGCTAATATTGGTAACTTGTGTTTCTGGAAACTTGATTCGCAAACTTCCCTGTAAGCTTTGGCGATATGCAGCTTGCCATTGATTGTATGCTAAAGCTAATTTTGAGGCAGGGGGGAGTTGCCCGTTAAATTCAAAATATGGGCGTTCGCCTTCTAAAGCTATTTGTAATGTAACAGGAAATCCTGTACTTAAGTCACCTTGACCTAATTTTAAAACTACTAGCTTTCCCTCCGGTGGTTTTTTAGCAGGAGGGGCTATCATTTGCATCAGTTCTTTTAAATCAGCTTGATGTTGACGATAAAGGGTAATTTGTTCATCTTTACTTTTTAATTCTGCCTGATATCTTGCTTCTAAAGCTTTTAGAGCAAATTCATAATTTTGAGTAAGTTCGGTGTGAATTTTCGGCTTATTGGTTAATTCTGGTACATCCACGCGAACAATTACAATACCATCACCCTTATTTTCAATACTTTTAATTGCTAAAGGAATACCTTCATTTTCTATTTTTACCTTTGCTAGAGCCGCAGACAAAGCCTGTAAATCTAACCCATTACGAAAAATTAAATCAACAGTATTTATCGCTACTTCAAAGAGTTTAGTAAATTCTCCAGGAGCAAATTCTCCACTGCTGGGGCGACGTTCCTGTTGATGATTTAAAAGATAAACGTAGTCACAAATCACTCCTTCTAGTTGAGTTGTGCTGTCAATATTCCACGCTTCCAAACAAGCTGCTGTTAATCTTGTTTTATGAAAATTAGTATTTAACGCTTGGACTTTTGTCAAATTAGCATATTCTAAATTCGCTCCAGCCAAAGTAGCTAAACTGATATCTGCTTCTGTTAAGTTTGCATTTTCTAAATTAGATAGAGCTAGATATGCTCCTTGCAAATTGCACCCTTTATATGATTTATTTGCACCATTGTGTGTAACGAGTAATTCCCGAGTAGCATGGTTAATTAAAATTGTATTTTTGATTCTAGCTTGATGAAGTTTTTGCGTTTGATAAAAGTTTGTATGTGTCAAATTTGCATTACTTAAATCTGTACTTTTGAGTATAGCTTGAGTAAAATTAGCATCTGTGAGATTAGCTTGTCTAAAGCTAGTACCGCCAATTGCAGAAATTTCTACTGCCAGTCTGTAAATAAAAACAAATTTTTCATTAGTAGCTGTGATTAGCAAACTGATATAGCCACATATCAAGGCAAAAAATACTAGCACTATTAAGTTTGGCAACCAAAATTTATCCCAGTTAACTAAGGTTTGTTTTAATAACCGAGAAGCATTGGTAGTAAAAAGAGCGCCTATAGCCCAAGCTATCCAGAAAATAAAATTGATTGACCCAGATAGAAATCTAGCAGCCTTGAGCATAATTGTGCCGAGAGTGAAACCAACAAACTCCCAAACCGCAGCACCTAAAAGACTCCAGCCTGTTTGGCTGGCAATAGTAGTCCCTGAAAACCCGAATATCAACCAAAGGCACGCCCAGAGTATTGCTGCGATTATTCCAATCAATATTCCAGTTGCGATCGCTAAATCTCCACCAAATCCTTGTCTGATCATAATCGCGAAGAACAGGATAATGGCAAATACGCTGATCACACCTGGAATGAGTGTGAATCGCTCAATATAATCAGCATAAAATAATATTGTCAGATTGACGCTACCAAGACCGGATGCGCCACCAGCGACCCCAAATAACACAAACAGAGCCACCAACAACAAAACAACTTTTTTTGTCTGAACTCCAGCTTTGGCATTGTGGAAGTTAGCATTTTGCAGAATAGCATTAGTAAAATTTGCACCGCGAATGTCAGAGTTACTAAAGTCTGCGCCTGTAAGGCTTTGACCGCTAAAATCACGACCTTGAAGATTTTTACCTGAAAAATTAGGAACCCTTACTAATGCCATAATTGAAAATAGTTTAATGTAGGTATGGCTTTTGCAGTTAACAGAAAATATTTATATCGCTAATTTTCCCATAACCTACACAGTTGAATTAAACTAAATCACAAAATATTCGCGAAAATTAGCATCACCCAAAGTTACTTGTACGCTAAATCTTTCTCCTATTTCACAGCTAAATCTGAGTTGAATATAAACATCTGCACGTCTAGCAGTGACTTCACGCAATATTTCCCCAGAATCATCCAACAATATTAACTTTAAATCATGTGGTAAATAATCATTATTTTCTGTGGGGTAAATTTGCAAAATTACACTAAAATCTCTGTTATTTTTTTGTAATAATGCAACGCTTAAACCTACAGTTTTACCTGCAATATCCGTCCCTAAATCAATAAGTCTCACCCTTCTGACTCCAGAAGATGGGTTTTCTGGATCAATTTTTCGTAAACTTTCTACTGCTATCCACAGAGTTTCATCATCTGAAGTACTTCGCAATAAACTTACCAAAGCTTGAATTGCATCAGAATTACCAACAGCAATTTCTCCTAAATGTTTGGCTGCGCGTTGACGTAGAGTTTCGTCATTTTCTGGTGATAATTGCTGAATAATTGTCGCAATTTCATCAGGGTTTAACTGAGGATTTTGCGAGTCACCATAACTGCGTGTTGCAATCGCTAAATTTGGTAATGTCGAAAAAGCTTGCCATTCTGGTTCAAAAATATTTTGCCCCCAGCTACTAAGGATAATCTGGGTTTTATTAAAGGAGGTAGATAGTAAGTTGATAAATTTATTTTGACTCGACTCCAATTCTACCAAATCTTGGTTGATTTGTAACATCTCATAGAGAACTTGGCTGGTAATATTTACATTTTTAATATAAGCCTGATAAGCTGCTACTGGTATTGTTAAAACATCATTCCAAGATTTTTCTTGTTGGTGGAAAAGGTTGATTTCAAGTATTTCTAAAGCTTTTTGTGTTCCTAATTGCAACCCCAATCGCTCAACATCATTAGTTTCTGGCTGTTGATTTACTAACCCGTGATAATAGTCTCCGACGGTTAGTAATATGTCATAAATCTCACGTGAAAGCCTCTTAGGCATTGATTGTAATAAATTGCAAACAAGCATCGGCTGTACGTGCCAAGTTTCAGCTAGTACGTCTTCTGCTAAACCAGAAATATTTGTGGGAATAAGTAAATCAACATCAGAAATAAAATTGGTTTCCGCAGACAGTACCATCACGGAAACAATATTCCATTCTGATTCTGTTTCATTATCTGCCTCTGCTTCCGTCACAATCATTACATACCGAGGTGGAGTATTCCCTTGTAAAAAACTTTGAGCTTCAGTAGAGTACAGTTCCTTTTCTTCATTTGGAGAAAATTCTCCAGGATATCGTACCTGGCGACTTAATTCCCAGATTTCTCCTGGTTGTGGTATTGCTGAGTCAGGTTTTCGCATATTCGCAGATTTGGATTTTTTACAGCCTGTACGCATAGGTTTACATTTCCCGATATTAAGGATAGTTAATTGTGTTAACAAGTAAGCGCATTATCCTATGCCGACAAATAATAAACTTCTCAAATACTTGACAAAAGTGTAATTTGTCTTTTGCGAACAACAAGGACAAATGCCAAATCCTATTACCATTTAGCTTTTGAGCGTTTGCGAGTATCTTTGAGCTTACTATTTTGTTGTTCGCGTTTCACAGCTTCGGGTTCTAGCAACCCTAATTCCATAGTGACACGTCTGACTAATTCCTTCCAACGCTTGGAAACTTCTCCTTGGCTAATTCCCAACGCAGACGCTTGCTGGGTTTGGTTTTTACCTGCAACCATGAGTTGCCATAGTTTGAGATAATCGCGATCGCAGTAACGCGAATCTAGATTGATAATTGCTTGTTTTGCTTTGATAATTAAATCTGCACGCGCTACAGAATCCCACAGATTGAACTCATCAGCAATTGTGTCTACCAAAGATAAATCTGTGCCAGTAATGCTTGCATCTAGACTCTGGTGGTTTCGCAAACATTCTTTTTTGACAAAGTTAAGAATCTCATATCGCGCCACCACTGTAGCCCAACGCTGAAATTCTTCCATTCCTCCGTGGTTAAACTTTTCTGCTTTCATGGCTCCATAAACTTTCATCATGGCAGTTTGTGCCGCATCTTCCCAAGAGATAGAAGTTCCTCTGGTATATTTTCGAGCAATCTTGGCGATTAATTCTTGATGCTCTGCATCGATTGTTAGATGTGTAAAAGGTTCTGCTACTGGTTTTGATTGCATAAGAGTATTAGCTCAACTTATATAAAAAGGAGCAGATAAAAAGAGGATAGCGATCGCAGACTTAGTGAGGGAGACTAATTGAGGATGCGTATGTTCCAGATTTACCTAGTATTTTTCAGGTAAAAAACACAGGTAGTTTGATTACGCAATTGATATATACGTTTGGTTATTGGATTTTATGCATCTATTGAGTAACTCAATGTGAACTAAAAGCTTTGTTCACAAAGCTTTGATGCCTTTTTATCATGTAATCTAACAATTTTTCCAAAAATTTCGGAATATTTTGTTTTTCTCATTTGTTATTGAAAGTGAGGACAAAAGAAAGTACCTCTGGTGATTGCCAAAAATTAAATGTGAGGAAATATTAATGAATAAGTATCTCAAAATCAAAAGCTTAATCCTCGGTTTACTGGTGGCTGCAACAGCTATGCCTATATCTTCAACTTCTGCCCAAACATCTACTAGTTGTAGCAGCTATATCCGGGGGATGTTTGACGGATTTCCAGGTGATAGATATGGGGCAGGACATTGGTTTAATGTTAAAGCTACGAGAATTACAGCCCGTGGTTATGGCGGATTTTCTTCCTTTGCAATGGCAGAACGTTATTCTACGAGGGATGGTATTTCTACAACTGCTGCCAGTGGAAAAGAAGGTTTTACAATTAGTAAAACTAGCCTTGGTGGAAGTGTAATTGAGGGAAAATTCCAAGATGTTTTCCCTGGACGTCAAGATGGAAAGTCTGATTTAACGACTTTGAGATTCTATCGTGATGGTCGTACCACAATGGTACTTAATGCTTGGGGTAACAGCACTGTAAATCTTAGCAATTTAGCTTGTTATCCAGGGCATCAGGGTAGTACTTTCGTGTTAACTGGTAATGCTCGCACTGCTTCACATGGCTTTAATTCTTGGACATTTGTGATTACTCCTGATTGGTTAATCTAGTTATTGCTTATGGCGGAGTAATACAACGAAACCATCCCGATTTAGCAATTATTTTCAACAGGCTGTCTAAATATAAGGAATGCAGTATGAAATTCTCAAATCTTAGTATTTGCAACCGTCTTTTTGTCCTGTTAGCTGGTATCGTTCCTGTGATTGCGATCGTAACTCCATCTGTACTTGCAGACCCTGGTAAAATTCAACAACTTGAGGCAATACCTCGAATCAAACCAGAAATCTTACATGATGCTGCGATTCTTCACCAAAACCAAAAAATTTGCGGTTCGCGTTCTCAAAGCGAATGTAAAAAGTGGCTAGAAACAATCAGATCAGTTCAAGAGGTTAGAGGAATTATAATTCCTCTACCGCAACCAGACCCATCTCCTGAATTGATTCGGATTTCTCCCAATCAAATCAATCCTCGATAGATGAAGAGTGCTGTTAGCGGTAGCGGGGCGTTGAGCCAGTGCTGAGTTGAAAGACAGCCCACAAGGGGCGGGGCTAATACCCGCGTGCATAAGCATTTGTGAAAATCTTTGTAACACATGAAAGTTTTAGATCCCCGACTTCTTAAAAAGAAGTCGGGGATCTTGTTGTTCAGGAATGATTTAGGATTGGGATAACACTAGTACCGCAAGGCGGAATTCGTAATTCGTAATGACGCTCGATGACTCGCTAACGCTGCGCTAACGTAATTCGTAATTAATTGTTTGCAAAGGTTTCAGACATTTAAAATGGGTGGCTGATTTACGCCAAGCTGTACTAGGCAACAAACTAAGCCACGACGCTAGCAGAGAAAACAAAGTCATTCGCAGTCAGGCTAGTTGAGATAATTCCCAACAATGAAGCCAACTCAGTATTTCCTATTTTCACTAAAGTGTCATTACCCTGTTGCGACAGCGTTAGCCCACAAAATTGAGTTACGCCAACACCGCCAAGCCCAATTTTGTCAATCCCGACTGTAAAATCAGTCACGATGTTATTACTAATTGGCAGACTACCATTAGCAATCCAGAATTGGTCAGCACCAGCCCCACCACTGAGGCGATTACTACCTCCTTGACCGGCAAATAGCACATCGTCACCATCGCCACCAAATAGCAAATCATTGACATTGGAGAAGAGTTTGTCATCTCCAGAACCACCGTAGAGACGGTTATTGCTATCGCCACTGCTAAGGGTATCA
Organism: Nostoc sp.; assembly: GCA_041743605.1. GTDB lineage: Bacteria > Cyanobacteriota > Cyanobacteriia > Cyanobacteriales > Nostocaceae > Nostoc. Next base: position 6,443 of record JBGTMK010000842.1, on the reverse strand, counting down.
TTGCCTGAGCCACCGAATAACGATTGGCGAGAACCTTCAATTACTGTGAGAGTATCATTACCTGCCCCACCAAACAAATTATTACTACCACTAGCTTCTACCACGACAATCAAATCATCACCATTGCCACCATCAGCATTGGTATTTTGAGCCGGGCCATTTTGACCAATAAATATCTGATCATTGCCCTCTCCCCCAAATACTGAAGAGTCACTCCCTGCAAGTACAGTATCATCACCGTTCCCCGCCTCGATTGTATTACCTTCAGTACCTTCTACAAAGTCTGCGCCGTCACCTGCACTAAAGAATTGTCCTGGTTCAAGATTGACCGTATCGCTGTTGCTAGAACCAAAACCGTTCGGGAAAGTAGGCTCTACAACTGTTAGGTTATTGGGTAATTCGAGAATGCCGAGTTTTTCAGCAGCCGTATTACCTGTAACGTTGAAGTCGTTGTCGTTAAGCAAAGCTAGAGTGTTGGGTGCTACCAGCGCCAAACCTTCTAATTTTTCTACCCCGGTGTAACCCAATTGAGCGGCATTAGCGATTAGACTTTTGGTGACAGGGATAATATTGGCAGTAGCTAACTCCGCAGAGGTAAGTTGTTCAATGGTTTTATCATCTGGCAAGCTAAAGTTAGCAGGGTTGTTGATGTTGGTCGCCTCTGCTAAATCAATTTGGTAAATTAGTTTATTGCCAGCAGATGTACCATTGTCATCTCGCTCAATTACCGCAAATTTGCCGTTACCTAAGGAAACTGCATCGCCAATCTTATCAGTTGCCGGTAGACCTTCCAGAAGATATAAATACTCTGCTGTCACCTGCTTGTTGACAATATCAAACTCTAAAATTCTCAGGTTGAGAGAACTTCTGGAAGTCGCATCATTGGCGACATCTGGATTATCAATTGGACTCTGAATAAAGGCGTATAATTTATCACCTTCCAGCGCTACAGCTTCAAATCCTCGGTTATTGCGGCGTTGGGCATAAACTTCTGGCAAAATCTCAGTGCCAAAAGTTCCGGCTGGTTGATCTGGGTCGGATGCTGTGGCGGTTCCTTGGGGAATAAAGCGGTCAATTAATTTACCATCAACATCAAAGTGATAAATTGCCGGACGGTATTCATCTACTAGCCAGTAATCTCCATTTTCCGCAATTACAATTCCTTCTAAGTCAGCACCCAAAGGATCGTTAGGGAGAACATTGTTGTCTAAGTCAACGGCAATTTCATCTGTGTAGGCTAAACCGTTTCCTACAGCTTGCAGGTTAGGCAATCCAGTTAATGGCGTTGTCCCATCTTGGCGGAATAGCCCCGTTCTCTTGGTAATAGTGATTTCACCTGTGGTGCGGTTGAGTTCAAAACTGACTATTTCTGGTTGGAAGTCGGGTAATAAAAATGGTCTGTTGAAACCATCAGGTTCTCCATTGGGGCCTCGGTCTGTGTGAGTGACAAACTTCAGATTCCCATTTGCTGCAAACCCTTGGAAATACAACCCAGAGAAACCACCTAACAAAATATCTTGATTTTCAGAGGTTGTTCCTAACTTGGGTAGGTTTTCAAATTCATAGATAGTCAGTTTGGGTTGAGCAACAGGATTGCGTGGATCGTAACTGGTGGTGTCAATAGTTAGAGAATTGGGGAAGGCATTGGCAATATTTTCCCAAGGTACTAGCTTGAAGTTAGAACTGATATTTTCTTCTTCACCTTCATCGCTGACTATTGTGGCAGGTTCATTGGAGCCATCTTGAGTCACAAATAAACCAAATGGAAAGTTAGGCCCCAGTGGCACGTTAATTACATCTGCACCGTCTGACTCTTGTACGCTGTCAATTGCCCCATTGTTACCAACGGCAAAGTTACCCACGTATTCGTTGTTACCTTCACGGGTGTACGCAACAAAGGTATTGTCGCCTTGGCTGGATGCTAATAAATAGCCTGTGCCATTTTTACCGTAATAAATGGTCAGTCCTTCTACGTCATCGGTGAGGTAATTACCGCCCAAATCTCTGACTTGATCAATTAGCTTGCCAGTTGTGCCACCGTTTGGTTCTGCTTGGAACTTCCAGATACCGACATTTTCCTGTCCGATGTAGAGGAAACCAGTTTCCTGGTCTACAACCATACCCTCTGTTTGAGGATCGCGTCCCTCAATTGTTGGTACGGTAAACTCTCGGACTCGCTCAATACCAATTTTCCCATTACCTTTGTCAATCAGTTTAAACTGAGCGACATCTCCAGTTTCGCGGCGATTGGCAAAAACATAATAATCATTGGTGATTGGGCTACGGTACAATGCCAGCCCGTAAGCACTCCGAGAAGATGAGGAATAAGGTTCTGCAAAAGGTAGCCCTTGGAAGAGAGTACCAAGACTGCTGTCGGTAATATCTTCTAGGTAATTGCCGTCAGCGCCAGGGTTGGGGTTAATTTTGAAGATTGCTAGTTTATCATTGTTGCGATCGCTAGCTACTGCAATATCAATAGATTGATCGCCTAATTTAAAACCGTATTGCAGGTCAATATTATTGTAGCGAATACCACCGGGATTAATTGTCTCTAACAAATTACCAGACAAGTCATAAACCCGCAGTCCGCCATTTTTCACTGAGGTTAATACTAAACTATCAGCAGAGTTTGTGGCATTGATATAGATGGCAGGATCATCAGCATCGGCACGTTGATCGACTGGGAGTGTTTCATCATCCAACAAATCGGGACGGGTTTCTACTGTGGGTGCAGCAGTTGGAACTAAGTCTGCATCAAGCGTGAGGATTTGGGTAAATTGGCTCTGGTTGAAGTTGTTATCACTTACCAACACAATCGACTGACGACCATTTGCTAGTTTGGGGCCAAAGGTGATGCCTTCGATGTTATCTGTACCGTTAGGCAAATCCAGATCATTTAAATTTAATAGCAGACGTTTTTGAGCGGGTTGGATAGCTTCTAGTTGTTCAGTACTCAGATTATTGAGAGAATCATAGAAGCTAATATCTGTTGATCCTTGCAGGGAAACTTCGTAGATTTTGATAGTGTTGCCTACACCTTGTGCAAAGGAACGCTCTAACGCCAGTAAGGTTCCTCGGTTATCGATCGCAAGTAAAGCAACTAAACCATTGTCAGCAAAGCCTGTGGTAGGGTTGGGTACATCAGCGATCGCATCCGTAATGTAGAGGTATTCTTTTTCTGGTTGTCCACTAAGCAGATTGTATTGCAGAATTCGAGAAGGGCTGCCACTGCTGAGTGAAGCCCTTAATCCATCTTGAGAAAGCGCATTCTCGGTAGCGGTGAATAGGGTTTTCTGGTCGGGTGTGATGGTGAGGCTTTCAAATCCCAAATTATTGTAAACACCTGATGTCTGCGTGTCACCTACATCTACAATACCGTTGCCGTTGGTATCTTCAACTACTGGTAGGAATTTGCTGGGGACAAATAGCGATCGCAATTCTTGCCCTGTTGTCAGCGAAAATTCTTTAATAAAGGGATCGCTAACCCGACCTGCACCAAGATTAACTTCACCTTCAGAAGAGATGAAAACAGTCTCATTGTTGGTTAAAGCAATGCCTTCTGGGTCAATGCTAAATGTTGCAAATAAGTTGTTATCACTATCTCTCAGAGGTGTGACATTGGTAAAAGTCACCTCAGTATCAGCAGTGAAAGTATAGAAGCGGGCGGGGCCAAATTGCGAGCGATCGTCTGAGATAGCATAGTAGCGGTTATTCGCAGCATCGTAAGTGACACCAGATAATCCGCCCAGGGGAGTCTGTACCCCATCCACAGTTCCCGCTGCGCCAGTAGGAATAAAGCCAGTAACAAAAGTAGTTTCTCCCAGAAATCCTGCACGGGGAATGGTTTTACCTGGTTCAGTTGGCCCAGTTTGCACATCTGTAAATACTAAGCGATGGTCAGAACTGGGGAAGGGAAAAGTACCTACCAAAGGAAAAGTCGGGTCAGTATTCAGCGGCCAAAATACTCCTGAGTTGGCAATTGTCAGGTTAGCGGAGGGTAGGACGTAATCAACTCGCAGGTTTCCGGGAGTTGTATCAGCAAAATCTGCGGTATCAAAGCTAGGATTACCTTTTTGGCTAGCGTTTGCACCACCCTGCAAATCTGCTTGTTGGGAACCACCCAAACTGGTAGGGATAACATTAGTATTGATATTGGGATTTTGCAACAGTTGGCGAATAGCATTGTCAAAACTATCACCATCTAACGGGTCTGCATTTTGATCACCCACAATCACAAAGCTTGACCCAGCAGCAATTCCGCCCGTTTTTCCTTCATCATCATAGATGTAATTACCTTTACCAGGGGTAATATAGTCTGCCCAAAAGCGGATCTCGTCGTAGTTGCGTTTACCATTGCGGTCTTCTGGCCCATCAAATACCGGTGGTGTGGGATGGCTGGCGAGGATGTGAATTGTCTCCCCGTTCACTTGGATAGGTACATCCCAATGACTCTTGGAGGAAAGACGTACAACTTCGAGTTCCTCGTCAGAATACCAATCATTTGCCTCTGGTGTTGTGGGATCATCGGGAAGCAAAGCATTGGGCATATCCTTCCAGAGAAAGTTTTGGAAGGTGCGAATATTGGCGGTGTCAATGGGATATTTGGACAACAGCAACATCCCAAATTGACCAGGGAAATTACCGAATCCGAAGGCATCATCGCCATATCCTGGCTCGCCTGGGGTTGTAACTGCTGTACCGTCGTTGTTCAAGTCAAAGCCAGAAGCAATACCCGTATTGGAAGGAGCGATGTAGAAGTAGGGGTAGTCAACAGGTGTTGCACCGTTTTGGCTGATGGCTAAGTAATTTTGCTGGAATAGTTGAACTGCTTCCGGGGAGTAGTCAAACTCGTTAATTAGCAGCACATCTGGGTTATTGCGCTGGATGATTTCTGCAACCGCCTTTGCCTGAGCATTATCGGGGGTAGACAAATCACTTAATAACTGACCTTCAGCGTTACGGTTCAGGGAAGCATTGAACTGGGAAAAGCGAATTGTGCTTGTAGTTACCATAGTTTCTGAAGTAGATTCCAAATATTAGAGTGCTTTAAAAATTGGGACTGGGAAATGGGCGTTTTTTTGCAAAGACCACCGTAATATCCGCAATTTTAAATGATGCTCAAATTGACGCGGACGATGATATCGTTGTAATCAAGGTCGCCGCCACCGGGTAAGTCTTCAAAGCCAAAGGTGTTATCTCCTAACAGGCGGATGTGGTCAATTCCATTAGGGTTGGCTCCCAGATAAGGAAAGTAAACTTCGTTATTTTGTCCATTCAGTACTTGAGCTACGGTGCCGTCGCTAATAATAAATGGAGCGAAAATTCCTCCTCCTGCTAGCTGTGCTGTAAAAGTGGCAGTTCCTTGGTTGGCAACTACCAAGTCGATACCAGGGAGGCGTCCACCCACGGCTGCTTGGGTATAACCAGTCTGTCCAGGGAGAACATCAGCTGTGCCATCTCCATTGGTGTCAATACCGCCATCGCCATCAACAACTTGATAAAATCCCACAAAATTGTTGAAGGCTGCTTCTCGATTGACGATAAATTCTGCCTGTAGCTGCTGACCAGTGAAACCACGTAAGTCTATAAGTTCTCTTTGTTGCTGTGCTTGTAGTCTAGTGCCCAAAACTTCGGATTGATTGGTGTTTTCAACAGTGACTACTAAGCTGTCAAGGGCGGTGCTATTCTGTTGATCTCGCCAAGCTATTTGAAATTTATTAGTATCCAAATCGGAAATTTGAGCAGCATTTGTACTGAAAAACACATTGGCATTCTGTCCTGCTAGCACTGTGTCAGTAGTACCTTTTTCTATCAAATAAAAGACTAGGCGAGAACCGTTACTGACATCGGTCAAGGTGCGAGACAATTGGGAAGGGTTGTAACCTTGGGGGTTATTTGCGATCGCTGAAAAGATAATTTGCGATCGGCTCAATGCAGCTTGGACATAGCCGGAAGCGCCAGGGGCAATACCATTGACGGTGTTTTGAGCATCATCTACGGCAAACACACCAATTTCATTTACCCCAGTGCTATTAACTCCATCGATGGTGATCCGCAGATTGGTATTACCTGCCACTGTCAAACTATTGTCAGTGTTGCGGGTAGTTTCATTATCTGTGAGGTTAGTAATCCTAACTCTATCAGGTCGAAAGCCTTCGTCCGCAATATTAAAAGGTGTATTACTGTATACTTCCTCCATATACTCAGATAAAGCATCCTGTTCTGAACCTGCGGCTGCAAAATTAAAAGCACCCTCTGGTAAAGACACTGGCGGATCTATTTGTCCATTACCGTTGAGGTCGGTAGTTTCACCCAGCAAATCTACCCGATTAGCTAAGGTGGGGTTGTCTTGTACAAAGCGGGGGAAAGGATAACTGTCGCCACCAAGACCGGGGGCTGTCGGTGAAATCGTTGTACCAGCTAGGAAGTTCAGGGTTACGATG
>JBGTMK010000841.1:0-5027 GCA_041743605.1 Nostoc sp. | reverse complement strand
CGACTGTTAATCGGAGGTTGTCTGCAATCAAGTCTTTGGTGCAGGTAGGGCGGGTGTTAGGGGTGTGTAATTTTGTGCTGGATGATATCGGTGGTGAAAAAGTCAAGGCTTATCGAGATACCAGTGGTGTAGCACCGGAGGCGATCGGCAGCATGATGAAGCTGATTGATACTAGCACCGTCATCGGCAAGCGCGACTATGCGATCATGCGACTACTGTGGGACAATGCCTTGCGGCGGAATGAAATATGTCAACTGAATATCGGCGATTTTAACGCTAGTGGTGGCACTATCTCTATCTTGGGCAAGGGTCGGGGGACGCAAAAGGAAACTATCAAACTCAGCCGCAAAACCATAGAGGCGATCACTGACTGGTTGATTGCCAGCAGACGCACTAAAGCTAAATCAAATGAGCCTCTGTTTGTGGCGCTGGTTGAACATTTTAAGGGAAAGCGTCTGACTGGGGAATTTATTCGCAAGTTGGTGGATACTTTGGCACAACAGGCTGGTATTCCTAAGAAGATGTCGCCGCACCGCATTCGGCACAGTGCTATTACCAAAGCCACAGAGGTGTTTGATGGTGATTACCAAAAGGTGCAAAAGTTTAGCAGGCACGCCAATATTAATACTGTTCTGAAGTACGACGATAACCGCAAAACACAGGAGTTTCAAGCTACCATCACTGATACGCTTGCTGACCTATTTTGAGTCAGTCTGAAAAGAGTTATGTGCTTGCAACCCTTGATGGGATATATCCAAGAGTAAAGACGCTAAAATTTACAGCAGTTGATAAGGGTTAGCTTGATGAGTCCGTCACTTGAAAAAATTTTAAGCGAGATTGAGCAATTAACTCCAGAGGAGCAATTGACGGTGATGGGGCATTTGGTGGAGCGTGTAAAGAAACACATCACTCAAGCGCAACCAAAACGCAAGTGGAGCGATTTAAAGGGTATAGCACCCTATCCGCTATTGGGTGAAGATGCTCAGGAATGGGTTTCGCGGACTCGACGGGAAGGAGATGAGCATCGAGAACGGTTGTTGCAAGGAGAGGAATGAGGATTAGTGATGCGTTAGCTGGAGTTTCTAGCTTATTTCTCGATACAGCACCCGTAATTTATTTTGTAGAACGCAATCCGCAGTTTGTGGATTTAGTCGATCCAATTTTTGATCGGTTAGAAGCTGACATTACAGCAGTAGTATCTGGAATAACGCTATCAGAGTGTTTGGTGGGTGCTATACGTCTGGGGTTAGTGGATTTAGAGCAGGCTTTTGTCGATGTGTTGCAACAAGATGAAGTAGTTTTTGTGGAGATTAATGTTGCTATTGCACGAGAAGCTGCGAGAATTCGGGTGCGTTATAACCTTCAGTTACCCGATGCGTTGCAGGTGGCGGCGGCAATAATTGCTGGTTGTGAGGCGTTTTTGACCAATGATACAGCTTTGAAGCGGGTGACGGAGTTGAGGGTTTTGGTGGTGGGTGAGTTGTCGGTGCAGTGAGCAGACTATTTGCAATTTTAGAAAAGATTAAAGCCAAACCAGCAAGCTTGTCTAAAAATCCTGTGATTGCTTTCTTTCCCTGTCTGCTTGGTGGTACTGTAGATTTTGCTGATTCCTGATCCAGAGCAAGAAGGATTGCGTAGCTTGCCGCCGTAGGCATCGCAACCAGGCTTCAACGCAATTCTGATTCGCCTTAATTGGAGCGTGATACGATTTTGGCTATGACTCACACATGCATTGCCGTTGCAGCTCGTAAAGGAGGCGTAGGCAAAACCACAATTGCCTGTGGTCTTGCTTCTGTTCTAGCCAGTCAGGGACGAAAAGTTTTAGTTATCGACCTTGACCCACAGTCAAATGCAGCCTACGTGTTAGGCACAAATCCAACAGCAGCCGGAACTGCTGAACTTCTTGTTGGTGGTTCACCTGACCCTCTAGAGGCTGCTCCTAGACTTCACGTCTTACCAGGTGGGCCGGATTTGGCAGGACATAATATTCAGTTGCTAGATCCTGAAGATTTGGCAGATATCGTAGCATCAATGGCTTACGATGTTTTTATCTTCGACTGCCCACCAGGTGTTGAATCTCTAGAGCGACTAGCGTTAGTTGCTGCTGATGTTGCATTAGTCTGCACTGATGCTCACCCTCTGGCAGTAATGGGAGCCGGTCGAGTCCTCAACGAGTTGAAGCTGCGACAGCAAAAAGGACGCAGAGGGGCAAAACGCTGGGCGGTGGCACTGAGCCGGATTGACCTGCGTCGGTCAATGGATCAGGCGCTTGACCAACAACTCTCTAATGCTTACCCATCTATTAAGCGTTTAATTGTGCATCAAGACTCATCTTTAGCATGGGCTGCTGCTGAACGAGTTCCCCTTATGCAGTACGATGCAAACTGCAAAGGGGCAAAAGATTTACAAGCGATCGCGGAGTGGGTGTTAAATGGCTAAACGACGGACAAACAGCGACGCTTTATTTGCAGAGGCCACCGCGACAGCTGACGCGATTCATGAGCTTGATCAGGCAGCGGCAGCTAAAGTCGAACAGGAGCGTGCCCAAAGAACCAAAATACCTCTGGCTCAAATTCATCCCAGAGAGGCAGATACCAGGCCAATTCGACCTGAGCATGTTGCTGATTTAGCAGATTCTATTGCAGCATTGGGGCTTATTGAACCCCTTGTGGTTGATTGTAAGGGAGTATTGCTGGCTGGAGCGCATCGCCTAGCAGCAATTCAGTTACTTAAGGAAGGTAATTCAGAAGCTTATGCTCAACAGTTTCCTGATGATCTGGTAATGGTTCACATGATGGCATTTGATGCTGACAACGAACCTGAACGGGCACTACAAGTAGAACTGGCAGAAAACGAGAAACGGGTTAACTATACCCGTGACCAGATTGAACGACTTGCTGAACGCTTACGAACCTTGAATTACAGGGAGATTCGGGGTCGTCCACGAGAAGGAGAGAAAGCATTAGGCCCGGCTTTAGCAGTAGCAATTGGGGTATCTACTCGTTATGTACGCAAGATACTAAGTCAGCAGCGACAAGAAGAAGCTGGCGAAGAAAATAGGAACTCAGATCCTATTTTTCAGAAGCTCAAGCTACTTAAGAGAATTGAGGCTGCTACGCAAGAGTTAGTAGTGTTACTAGAGTCAGATCAACCTACGCGTGCAGAGCAGTCTTTATCTAAAGCTATTCCCACTTTTCTAAAAAGTGTAAAGAATAGTATCAATGAGGCAAAAGTTGCAGCTAAGAGTCAGAGATGAGCCTCTGAGTTCACCGTCTGGTTAGAATATCTATAAATATCCGAATATAAATGTTATATAGAAAGATTCCGTATAATCACCCGATTTGGGGTAGTTATATAAGAAAGTGCGATCGCGTTCAGCACTGACAAGTGTTCGCAAATATTTTGTCATGAGTACCAAAATTATCATTACGTCAGAAGTGTTCGTTGCCTATTCGCAGTGCCCTCGCAAGGCATTTCTAATGCTGTTTTCTGATGATACAGCACTTACGGCAGCTATGAGGTACATTCCCAAATCTGAAAGCTTTGATAGGAGAGGGCAAGGAAATATTCAATTGCACTTCGCAACGCATCCTCTAAATCTAAAGAACAACCTTCAAGTGCATCTTGGACTTCGGCATCGGCAAAATTAACACCGATAGTTATCAGCAGTAATCATGGCCTGTTCGCTTCCATAATTTCTCATCATTTAATTATACTTAACTAAAATATAATTTTAATTTAACTTCTTTGGTAAAACATATCTTTTAGGACTTAATTATCAATTTACCTAAGTTAAGATATGCCATCCAACAACCTGAAACAATCTAATGTTTTTTCCACACCCAAACTAGACGCTAAATCATCACCAGTAATAGATACGAATGGAAAAGTGATTAACACTAACGAAGAGCTTGATACAGTTGGCAGTTTTGATAATGAAAATCAAGTAATTACAAAACAAAAAAGTTTGTTTAAAGTCTCTGACGTAATCCCTGGTATTCTTTCTTTCAAAAAAGAATTAGAACAAACTAAACTGCTTCAACATATACAAAGTGAGACAAATCTTAACACCTCTGAACTAGATTTTGCTCCTTATTTTGCTTATTTCGCGAACTCATTTTCTGATTTAAACAAGCATATATTGCCTTACAATGCTACAGAACTAGAAAATGATGAACTCGGACTGAAGAAAAAACTTAATCAACATATGCAAGAAGATGAATGTCACAATGGTTTATTTAATGATGATATGCAATTAGTCCAATCCAAATTTAATAGCTTTACTTTTTCTGATTATTTAAATTTCTTGTGGAATGACAAGATTAAAAATAGTCGTGTTCTTGGATTTGAAATTGCAAAACTAACGCAAGTAGCTTCAGATCCTCGCCTAAGATATTGTTTAATTCGTACTATAGAAGAATTAGGCAATACTTTTTTTTCAATTTCGTGTAAGTGTACTATAAATGGACAAGAGAGTAAATATTTCGGCTCTATTCATTTGGGATATGAACCAGGAAGTTTACATCTTGAAGATAATAATGAATCAGAGTTTTTGAATCAGAATTTAACCTTAGAGGAATATAATTTAGCCAAAGATATTACTCAAGAATGTTATACATTGTTCTTTAATTTCTTCGAAGAACTTTATGAAGTGAATAATTGTATTCAAGTGTAACTTTTGTCAGATTAAGGTTTGGGAGACGGGTAATAATTTACTCATGCAGTAACCCCCGACATAAGCACACAAAACTACTTTTGAGAAATCAAAAATTGTTCTAAACAACTCATGTCGGGTAATAGTAAATCGACTAACACAACATCAGGATTCATCTGTTCAATTAACTGAAACCCGATATTACCACTGGAGGCATCACCAGTTACTTCTATATCTGGAGATTGTTCAATAGCGCCTTTGATGCCCAAGATCGTGAATGTTGATGGTTCAACAATTACTATTTTCAGCATGATGTTGATAATCCTCTAATAATAAATGGCTGTTTATTCGGTTATTTATTATTGGTGTCTAG
>JBGTMK010000840.1:0-6014 GCA_041743605.1 Nostoc sp. | reverse complement strand
TGACACAAAAATAGCATGAGTCAAAAACGTCCAAATTTCATCAAAGTCAACAGCCTAGCTCTGCACCGTTGGGAAGTTTGAAACCACCAGAAGAGTCAAAGGATTTCCCTAGCTTATTTTGACGACTCCAAGCTCTTAATTGATAAGTTAAATCGGCATTACGGTCACTAGTACTACTCCCCGTAGGTGGCATAATAATTAATTCCCCTGAGGCTGTCCGCTCAAACTTTAAGTCTCGACTATTTTGACAAAGCTGAAAAAATTGCTCGTCAGTCAAATCGATGTTTAATTCGAGGGTAGGAGGTAAACTGACGGTAATAATATTCATTTTACCAGTTTGGGTGGAAGTAATATATCTATTTTACTAGTCTGTCAAGTTAACTATGCTAAATAAATAAGTTTGTAGTAAGGACTTGAGTCTTGAACTAATTCGCCCTTTAACATCTTTGACAAATGGTTCACCCGATTGGGTGAATGCGATCGCAACATCGAGAACTACTCTGAAAGTAGAGCAGCTTTTTTTGCTGTTAGTGATCACGCTGACAGCAAAAAATCTCTCATAATGGCTATGATTGCCTTGAATATTATGCCAATTGCTCATATATCAAAGGGTCAAAGAGTGGATGAAATTGTAATATCACCTCATAAACCAGATTTTTCACCAGAGAATATCACTCTGTTAGAAACAATTGCTGCCAATTTACCAGGGATGATTTTCCAAATTCTGCAACAGCAGGATGGTTCTGTATTTATCCCTTATGTTAGTTCTGGTTGTAAATTTTTGTATGAATTAGAACCAGAGACTGTACAGGCAGACTTTAAGGTGCTATACAAACTGATTCATCCCCAAGATATAAAAGCTTTTGCAGAATCTATTGCTGTTTGTCGCACTACTTTTATACCTTGGCGTTGGGAAGGTCGGATTATTACGCCTAGTGGCAAACTTAAGTGGATTCAAGGTACTTCGCAACCTGAACTACAAGCAGAAGGCAATTTTCTTTGGAATGGCTTGGTAATAGATATTACAGACCGAAAACAAGCCGAAGAAAAATTGCAAGAAAGTGAGGCGCGGTATAAAGCAATTTTGGATGCTATCCCCGATTTGATGTTTCGCATCAGCCGCGATGGCGAGTATTTAGATTTGAAAAGTGAAGGAGCAAATGTCACTCTTTCGAGAGACGAAATAGTGGGGAAAAATTTGCAAGAGTTATTGCCTAGTGATGTTGCAGCCATTAGCCAAGTAGCGATCGCAAAAACTTTTGATTCTGGAACTTTACAAACTTGTGAATATCAGCTACTAACACCTTTGGGAATCAGAGATTATGAGGCGCGGTTGGTAGTGAGTGGTGAAGATGAAGTACTAGCAATTGTCCGAGATATCACAAATCGGAAACAAGGAGAAGTCGCTTTACAAAATCTTGCCCAAAAATTTGCTAAAGCTTTTAGTTGCAGCCCCGATTCCATTACCATTAGTACGCTACAAGAAGGACGATTTATTGAAGTTAACGATAGTTTTGTCCGGCTTTCAGGTTATGAGCGAGATGAGGCTATTGGTAAAACCTCTTTCGAGTTAAATCTTTGGGTAGACGATCGCGATCGCCTGAAGTTGGTGCAGGAGTTACAAAGCACAGGAGTCGCTCGCAACTTGGAAATTGAATTTCGGCAAAAGTCTGGCGAGATAATTACAACGCTGCTTTCAGCCGAAGTCATTGATTTGGATGGTATTCCTTCCATCTTAGCAGTGCATCACGACATTACAGAACGCAAACAAGTAGAAGCGCAATTCCGCCTTTGTGCCCAACGCGATCGCTTGTTGGCAGAAACCCTAGTGCGAATTCGGTCTTCGCTTAACTTAGAGGAAATTCTGCAAACCACCGTAACGGAAGTCAGACAATTTCTCCAAGCAGATCGAGTTTTCATCAGTTTAAATAATGCCAATTTAGGAATCAGAACTCTTGCCGAATCAGTAGATCCCAAATATCCATCAGTCTCAGGTTGGTCTACTAATGATGAAGCTTATCTAAAAGAAGTGCGAAATTTACTAAAAGATAATTTTGTGCGTGTTGTTGAAGACATAACGCAAATGACAGTATCTCCCAAAGTCAAAGCACACTGTCAAAAATTCCAAACTAAGGCTAGCTTGGCTGTACCAATCATGCTAGATGATGAATTATTTGGAGCGTTAATTGCCAATCAATGCTCCGGTTCGCGTCATTGGCAGCCGATAGAAATTGATTTGTTACAGCAGATGTCAGAACAAGTAGCGATCGCTATTCAGCAAAGCCAGATATGCCAAAAGCTTGCAGAACTCAACACTAATTTAGAACACCAAGTCCAAGAACGGACAGCACAGTTAGAGCAGAAAATGCAAGAAGTTGAAAAATTGCATCGCGTCAAAGATGTAGTTTTGCACACAGTTACCCACGATTTGCAAACTTCTGTGATGGGTAACTTGATGGTGTTAAAGAATTTGTTAAATCAAGGGCAGGGGAGCAGGGGAGCGATTACAGCAAGTCTTTCCCCTTTGCCCCCCATCCCCTCTGCCCCTCTGCCTCTTTCCCATGCCCCATGCCCCATGCCCAATTCCCAATCCCCAATCCCAATATCTCGCTCAATCATCGAACGGATGATTCAAGGCAACGATCGCCAACTAACAATGATTAACTCATTGCTAGAAATTAATTCCTGTGAAAAACAGGGTCTTGAGATCAAACTCGAACCTGTGCAACTTAGCACCCTACTGACAGAAACATTTGCCCAGTTGGAACCCTTGTTGACACAAAATCAAGCAACTCTGAAGAACTTGGTTCCCGCAGATTTACCCTTAGTAATGGCAGATGGGACTCGGTTGCAGAAAGTTTTGACAAATTTAATCGGACATGGCTTGCAAAATAATCCGCCAGGATTAAATTTTACCCTGAGTGCCACCGTTGAGGCGGGAATGATTCGCACTCAGATTCAAGATGATGGCGTAGTAATGAGTAAACTAGAGTGCGATCGCCTTTTTGATTTGCATGTCCGTGATCCCCAAGATTGTTGTTCCACAAGCATTGGCTTAAAAATGTATCTTTGTCGGAAAGTTATTAAGGCACATGGCGGCCAAATCGGTGTTACTAGTAACCGCAAACGCGGGTTAACTTTCTGGTTTACACTACCTTTAGCAATTTCATCCGCAACAAATCGCCCATAAATCACCAAAAAATGAGAGGGTGTTATTTATAGCAATGTTGAGTAAGGGAAACACCCCCAAGGTATGGGCAAAGTTGCTCGGATGCTAATGGCTACTCCATTTAGAACAGTGCAAAACTGGTGGAGAAAAACCTTTTCTACACCAACAACAGATGAAATCACTACCCTTTACAAAGCTTGGCGTAACCGTTTTTTGTGGCAGAGATTACGTTTATGGTTATGGCTGGCGCTGATTTGTCTGTTGTCTTTTATTTTGCGAGACATTTACGGCTTGTTTTTCCCTTTTGAAGAGTTGCAAAAGCTACCAGAAGTATTGAGAACTCAACGCCTTGTAATCAATATTGCAATGCTTCTGAGCATATTGGTCTGCTTTGCCTTACATAAAACTAAGTTAGGTCGTCATCGTCCAGATTTATTATTTTTGGGATCTTCTTGGTCAATTAGTTTCGCATCGCAGTTATTTGCAACTCTTAGAGGTTTTGCACTACCCGATACCATCGGTTGGTCGCTGCTATTCTTAAGCCAAGCTATATTAATGCCAGTCTGCTCAATTCTTCACTTGTTCTCTCAAGTGAGTGTGCTGGTTTACTATTTTGGCGTGAATACGGCACTTGGACTAAAAACACCAATCCTCGATCACCCAGAAATATATAATGCAACGTTCATTTTATACATTTTTTGGTTTTGTACTATATGTGATATCGGTGTTTATTTGTACGATCGCCTACAACGTTCTGAATTTTACGCCCGTCAAGAATTGGAATCTGCCTACCAAAAACTCAAGGTTGCAGAAGCTAAATATCGCACCATTTTTGAAAACGCTGTTGAAGGAATTTTTCAAAGCAGTCCCGATGGACGTTATATTACAGCAAATCCCGCTCTAGCACGTATTTATGGCTACTCCTTAGCAGAAGAAGTGACAGCAAATTTCACTGATATTAAACAATTGTACGTTGATCCGAACCGTCGGGCAGAATTCGTGCGCCTGATGGAAAAGTATGGCAGCGTTTCAGAGTTCGAGTCCCAAATTTATCGCCAAGACGGCAGTATTGTCTGGATTTCCGAAAAAGCCTATGCAGTTCATGACGAACAGGGAAAACTGCTTTACTACGAAGGTTTGATTGAAGACATTACCCAGCGGAAACAAACTGAAGAAGAACTACGAGTATTTTTCCATGCAGTTTCCCACGACTTACGTAACCCAGTGCTGGGTACTGTGATGGTATTGAAGAATTTGCTTAATAGCGGGGGACTGGCGACTGGGGAGCAGGGAGCAGGGAGCAGGGAGCAGGGGGAAAATTCCTCTCCTCTGCCCCCCGCACCCCCCCCCTCAGCCTCTTTCCAATCCCCAATCCCCGTTTCACGCTCAATTTTAGAGCGGATGATTCAAAGTAGCGATCGCCAACTAAACTTAATTAATTCATTGATGGAAGCTCATGTCAGTGAGTTACAAGGTGTTGTTTTACAACTTCAACCAGTACAATTACTGGCAGTTGTCGAAGCTGCGATCGCTGATTTAGAACCATTGCTAGAGCAAAATCAAGCCAAGCTGACAAACCTGGTATCCGCAGATTTGCCATTAGTAAATGCTGATCCCACACAACTATGGCGAGTTTTTTCTAACTTAATTGTTAATGCTCTCAAACATAATCCCCCGAAATTGCTTTTGACAATCAACGCTACCCGTAAGGATGACAAAATTTATTGTACTGTTAGTGATAACGGCGTGGGAATTAGTAAACAACAAAGCGATCGGCTTTTTGACCTTTACTTTCGGGGTGCGAGTATCCGCAATTCTGTAAGCTTGGGATTAGGTTTGTATTTGTCTAAGCAAATCATCCATGCTCACGGTGGTGAAATTGGCATAAACAGCGCATTGGATGCAGGAGCAACCTTTTGGTTTACATTACCTATTAGTTAACAAGTCAATTGCCAAAGAGGCGCTATTTTTATGAATTACTACGTAATCTACGACGGAAATTGTAATCTCTGCGTTACCCTAGTGCAATCGCTAGAAAACTTAGACAAGGGCAAGTTATTTCGCTACGCTCCCATGCAAGATGAGCAGACACTTTTACAGTGGGGAATTACAGCCCAAGATTGCGAACAGGGGGTGATTTTAATTGATGGTAACGATCCTCAGAGGCGTTGGCAAGGTAGTAATGCAGCAGAAGAAATTGGCCGGTTATTACCAGCAGGAAGTATATTTGTAGACGCTTATCGAGCCTTACCGGGGATGAAATGGACAGGCGATCGCTTTTACGAACAAATCCGTGATAATCGTTATGCACTCTTTGGGAAGCGTTCTAATACCTATCAATCATCTTACTGTGCTGATGGTAGCTGCAAGCCCTAGAGAGCCAAACGTCAAAATGAATTTGACAGACTACTAGTAGTCTGTCCATTAGTTACGAGGGGTGAATAAGTTCGTAGTCAGGACTTTAGTCCTTATTTCCCCCTTTCCTCAACTAGAAAATGAGTGAACCGGGAGTTAGAGGGCTTCAGTTTGCGTTTAAGAGGATGTTTGAAAAGTATTTCTCTGTAACTTTAGGCACTTTTGATCCCCCCTAACCCCCCTTAAAAAGGGGGGAACCGGAGTCAAAGTCCCCCTTTTTAAGCAGGGCTGTTTCATTCCATTTCAAACAGGATTTGTCAAGATGGTTAGCAAGAAAATTGGCAGTAAGCGTGACGAGGAGATGAACATTTAAGCACTGAAATATCAGTAAAATAGTTGGTTTCATCGGCACGCCGGTAACAAAATAACTAATTTTTAATCGCTAGAACCCTTGATTTTTAAAGCTCTTTAGGGAATGAAACAGCCCTGC
>JBGTMK010000839.1:0-4904 GCA_041743605.1 Nostoc sp. | reverse complement strand
AAGGTTATTTAAGACATCGTAGTATTTGTGATGTAATACCATACATTGAGGCCAATTATCTGACCAAACGGCAACCGGGACTTTTATGGCGATCAGCACAGATTAAGAAATGCCGAAAACTTTGTCTAGTTAAGCTTACTCAATTAAAATTGCACATTTGTGATCAATTAGGTATTTTACTGAAAATTATGGTAACTCCCAACAGATACACTTTTGGGTTCGGCGCTGACATGATTACATCCCAAGGTGGCTCCCAAGTGCTGTAAAAAGAAATTAAAGTATACATTATCTTAAAGTAAATCTACTTGATTAATTTCCTTTAGCGTCAGGTGTTTGCAAATAAAAGCCGTAGGAAAATTGATAATTGGGTATTGGACAACGCTTATTATAAGAGAAAGCAGGTGGGAAGAAGTAGGAATAAACTCTTACCAAAAACAAAAAAGCCAACTGGAAACAGCCTTTGCTGTATTCATCCAGTTGACTATTAGATGTGAACTCCACCGTACAGCTAGGTTGGTGTAGGCTTCCCAATTTATAGGGAACCGCCGCTGAGATATCTTCCAGGCAATTACTTGAAATACTTGAAGTTACGAGGGCCTGTGTAGGCAGAAACTTTCGCTAGTTCCTCTAAGTTTTGAACTCCACTATAGCTTTTACCATTGATGATCCAAGTCGGAAAGCCTTCAATTTTTGCGGCTTGACAAAGTTCTGGTTGAGCTTTGAGTCCATCGGCAGCGCACTCTACCTTGATATCATTGTTGACTATTTCATCGGCTTCTTTACCAAAAAGTAGCTTTTGTTCATGGCAGTGAGGACACCAGTAAGCACTGTATTGCTTCGCGCCTACTTTTGCAAGATGACGTGCTAAGGCTATTTCTGCCTCACCAGAAGTAGTGGTAATTTCCCAACCGAATGCTGGGTTAGGTTTTACATTGGGAGTAAAGGTAATTTTTGCAGGTTGTCCAGGAGTTCCAGGTGTAACCTCTGATTGATTCACGCCAGCATAAACGCCTAAAGTACCAATCAGCGTCACCATCCCGACAATCAGAGCGGTAAATAAGATTTGTCCAATATCCTCCCAAGTCCGACCGAGAATCGTCAGTACCAAAAGACTGAGGGAGAACAAAGCTGAACCGATACAGTAAGGACAACTAGCTTTGATTTGAGATGCCAGCACATACATTAAATAGCCGCTAAAGACAGACATCGCGATCGCACCCACCAACAGCAACCACCATGTCCAATTTTCCAATTGTTTGCGGCTATTGTTTTCCCCTGAGTTAAATACCAAGGGAGCTAAAGCCAATACCACCATACTGATGTATGCCAAAAACCCAAACAAAGCTAATGGCTGACCAAAAACCGTTGCCCAAGGACTGGAAAGCACATCATTACAGCCCTTAGCTCCAGCTTCTGCCACACAAGCGGCACTGCCTCCGGTTAACTTTTCTATGGTGAGATAACCTGTGATCAGGGCACCACATCCAGCGATCGCGGCAATCAATGGACGTGACCATTTATGAATCCAAGGAGTAGAACGACGGCGAATCATAAATATTGGGGAATGGGGAATGGGGAATGGGGAATGGGGAATTGCGGAATGGGGAATAATAATTGTTTGCTTGCTCTCCCTACTCCCTACTCCCCACTCCCCACTCCCTAAGAATGTAACTTTACTTGTTCTGCTGATTTGCTTTCACCTTTGGAGTTCCAATTGCGACGGGCAGCCTCCACAAATTGACTGACGCGAATAGGGTCAATTGGTTGCTCTATCCGTCCGTGACGTTTCAGGGAACTGGAAACTATTACACCGTCTGCTGCCTGCATCAATGTATCAATATTTTCCCAATTGGCCCCACTACCGATGAACACTGGCGTGCCATTTGCTGCGCCACAAGCTAGTTCCAAATCTTCTAAGTTAGGAGGACTACCAGTAGCCCAACCAGATAAAATCACTGCGTCTGCTAAACCCCTTTCAATGGTGTCTTTCACGGCGACTGTGAGATTTGGAGAACTCAAAGGACGGGCGTGTTTCACCAACACATCGGCCAGGATTTTAACATCAGAACCTAACTCCCGTCGATAACGGAGTAACTGATGGGCTTCTCCCTCAATTAATCCTTGGTCGGTTGCCATCACCCCTGTGAGGACGTTGACACGGATAAATTGCGCTTGCACACAGCTAGCGATCGCCATTGCACTTTTGCCATCATTTCGCAAAACATTTAAGCCTATAGGCAAAGTCACCAAATTCTGTATTCGCTGCACCACAATGGTCATGGCACTCACAACCACTGGATCGACTTGGTTTTTGGTAAACGGCGCATCGAAAAAATTCTCGACAATCAGCCCGTCAACCCCTCCACTTGCTAAGGCTGCGGCTTCTTGTTCGGCACGGTCAATCACCGCTTTTAGGCTACCTCCCCAACGGGGTGAGGTAGGCAGTGGTAGCAGGTGAACCACGCCAATAATTGGTGAGCGAGTTTTAAATATCTGATATAAGTCCACGTCTTTAATCCGCCTCGCGGAGTCCAGAGTCCAGAATTTTTTGACTATTGAACGCCAGTTCAACACCACTCCCCTGAACAGAGAAAATCTCTATAGGGAGGTGGCTCTTCAACGGGGAAAACCCCGCACGTGACTGGCTCCTCTTGACCCTTGACTCTTGACTTTTCATTAACTAGTCAAATGTGTTTTATGATAGTCGGTTTACTGCCTCCTTCCTAAGATGGAAATTGGCGTCAAACCTCCCATAAGATATGTTAAGATAAAACCTGGCTACAAGAGGAGTTTGCCACTCACTAGACGCAAGGCAGCTTTCCGTGGTTTAGGCGTCTTGTCCGCGCATTGTCGTAGGACTTGCCAATCGCCAGGGTAGCATTACTGCTTTATAGGCGTAGTCGCTTTCGTCGATTTCCCTGAGGGTAGCGACTTCTCACAACAAGCCCTTTGGGCGGCTTCCCGATGGGTAGATTAACAACGCACACGCTGTGGTAATGTAAAATACCAATAGGCGAATTGTTAAAAAAGATTACAAGTGTCAAATGTACCCAAAGACACTTCAATTTACCCTGGGGAACAGATTGATAAAAATATCATAACATGGCCTCTATTTTTATTTATTGATAGGGTCATAAGTCCACGGACAATTACTGACAGTGGAAATCTACTGCATACTGTTATCTGAAGGATAGTGATAGAAAAAAGCGAAATTAGCGCTGCAATGTTTGACTACAAGAAAAAAAATGAAGATATTTTCAAAATATGGGTGATAAGCCAACAATTGCCATTTCTCACCTGGGCTGCGAGAAAAATCGGATTGATACAGAACACATGCTGGGAATGCTCGTAGAAGCAGGCTACGGTGTAGATACAAATGAAGAATTAGCAGATTACGTTATAGTTAATACCTGTAGTTTTATTGAAGCGGCCCGGCAAGAATCTGTCAGAACTTTGGTAGAACTGGCAGAGGCAAATAAAAAGATCGTAATCACTGGCTGTATGGCGCAACACTTCCAAGAACAACTTTTGGAAGAGTTACCCGAAGCAGTCGCCGTTGTCGGCACTGGCGATTATCACAAAATTGTAAATGTAATTGAGCGTGTTGAACTTGGCGAGCGGGTCAAACAGGTTAGTATTGAGCCAACCTACATTGCCGACGAAACTACACCGCGCTATCGTACTACAACCGAGGGCGTAGCTTATCTACGGGTTGCAGAAGGATGTGATTATCGTTGTGCATTTTGTATCATTCCTCATCTTCGAGGGAACCAGCGATCGCGTACTATTGAATCTATCGTCGCCGAAGCGGAGCAGTTAGTTAGTCAAGGGGTAAAGGAAATTATTCTAATTTCCCAAATCACCACTAATTACGGTTTGGATATTTACGGTCAGCCAAAATTAGCGGAATTACTTCGCGCTTTGGGGAAAGTAGATATACCGTGGATCAGAATGCACTATGCTTATCCCACGGGACTAACCCCAGATGTGATTGCGGCGATCCAAGAAACACCCAACGTCTTGCCTTACCTGGATTTGCCCTTGCAGCATTCCCATCCAGATGTTCTCCGCGCCATGAATCGTCCTTGGCAAGGACGCGTAAATGATGGGATTATAGATCGCATTAGAACGGCGCTACCAACAGCCGTAATGCGGACAACATTTATTGTTGGTTTCCCAGGAGAAACAAGCGAGCATTTTGAGCATCTACTAGAGTTCGTTCAGCGGCATGAATTTGATCATGTTGGTGTCTTCACCTTTTCCTCTGAGGAAGGAACCCCAGCTTACAAACTACCAAATCACTTGCCCCAAGAAGTGATGGACGATCGCCGATACCAACTGATGGAACTCCAGCAACCGATTTCTCAAAAGAAAAATCAACAGGAAGTAGGTAAAATCGTCGATGTCCTGATTGAGCAAGAAAATCCTGAAAGTGGTGAATTAATCGGTCGTTCAGGTAGATTTTCCCCAGAGGTTGATGGTCTGGTATATGTCAAAGGCCAGGCAAGATTAGGAACCATCGTGCCAATAGCGATTCACCACGCTGATACATACGACCTCTATGGTCAAGTAGTCAATAACTAAATTGTCCTTTGTCTTTTGTCCTTTGTCCTTTGTTAAATGACCCTTATATATTCATCCTTATCCTAAGGTCAATACTGCATTAATGGCAGTTTTCATGAGGGTTTACCTGAAACGCTGGCGGACTTGTTGACATAGCCTCTCTAAGAGTTGAGGCTCCGCTATCGCCCTTGGCTGACTAATAGCCAATAACTAATGACTAATGACTAATGACTAAATGACTAATGACTAAATGACTAATCCAAAAATCGTTACAAAAAATTTAGGAGAATTAATGACTCTTTCATTCCAAGAACTAGGCATTTCCCAAGAACGTGTCGCAC
>JBGTMK010000838.1:0-6877 GCA_041743605.1 Nostoc sp. | reverse complement strand
TCGTCACCCGGAAAGTGACTACGTGCTGGAGGAAGAATGGCTCTATGAAGCCATCACAGAAACTTACATCCCCTTATTGAAAGTATTTGAAGGCTTAAAGCGAGACGGTATCGACTTTAAAATCACGATGAGTATGACACCCCCTCTCGTGTCGATGCTTCGTGATCCTTTGCTTCAAGAACGCTACGAAGCACACTTAGCTCAACTAGAAGAACTTATAGCACTAGAAGCAGAACATAATGTCAACAACGGACATCTTCGTTATTTAGCCGAACATTACGCGACTGAGTTTAGTGAAGCGCGTCAGTTGTGGGAACGCTACGGCGGGGACTTGGTGACAGCTTTTAAGAAGTTCCAAGACAGTAATAACCTGGAAATTATTACTTGCGGTGCTACCCACGGGTATTTACCGTTGATGAAAATGTATCCGCAAGCAGTGTGGGCGCAAATTCAGGTAGCCTGCGAACATTACGAACAAACCTTTGGACAAGCACCTAGAGGCATTTGGTTGCCGGAATGTGCCTACTATGAAGGCTTAGACAGGATGCTAGCCGATGCTGGGTTACGCTACTTCCTCACCGATGGGCATGGCATCCTTTACGCCCGTCCCCGTCCACGCTTTGGCACTTATGCCCCCATTTATACAGAAACTGGTGTTGCTGTCTTTGGTCGAGATCATGAATCTTCCCAACAGGTATGGTCTTCTGAAGTGGGCTATCCTGGGGCGGCGGAATATCGGGAATTTTACAAAGATTTGGGCTGGGAAGCAGAATATGAGTATATTAAGCCCTATATTATGCCCAATGGTCAACGGAAAAATACGGGTATTAAGTATCATAAAATTACTGGGCGTGGCTTAGGGCTGTCAGATAAGGCGCTTTACGATCCGTATTGGGCTAGGGAAAAGGCCGCAGAACACGCTGCTAATTTTATGTATAATCGAGAGCAGCAATCTGAGCATCTCTATGGGATAATGCAGCGTCCGCCAATTATCGTTTCGCCTTATGACGCAGAGTTATTTGGACATTGGTGGTATGAAGGCCCTTGGTTTATCGATTACCTATTCCGCAAGTCGTGGCATGACCAAGGAACATATCAAATGACCCATTTAGCAGACTATTTGCGAGAACAGCCAACGCAACAAGTCTGTCGTCCTTCGCAGTCGAGTTGGGGTTTCAAGGGTTTCCATGAGTATTGGTTGAATGAAACGAATGCATGGATTTATCCGCATTTGCACAAAGCTGCTGAACGGATGATTGAAATCTCCCATCTGGAACCAGAGGATGAGTTGGGGGAAAAAGCATTGAACCAAGCGGCGCGGGAATTGTTATTAGCACAATCTTCCGACTGGGCTTTTATTATGCGGACGGGAACGATGGTACCCTATGCAGTTAGACGGACGCGATCGCACCTAATGCGGTTTAATAAGCTCTATGAAGATGTGAAAATCGGCAAAGTTGACAGTGGTTGGTTGGAAAAAGTCGAGTTAATGGATAATATCTTCCCGGAAATTAACTATCGCGTCTACCGTCCGCTATAGTCTCACATAAAAATAATCAACAGCAGTAGGGTGGGCATTGCTCACCCTATATTAGTAGTGAGGAGGGTTTATGAGTTAAGAGTATTTGACTCGTAGCTGGATTGTAAAAGCGCAGTTTTCCTGCCTCTAAACGCAATTCTAGCCCTAAAACTTCACTGGATAGGGACACTGTACCATCTGGCAAGATATTCGTTGCCACTGGAAAATAATTTCCATCGACCAAGTGTAAACCCTGGAGTTGGGGATTGAGATAATCGCCTGTGGGGTCATATTGAAAATATTCACGCACTCCCAGAAAGGCGTAAATTCCTTTCTTTGCACCTTGGTCTTTGCTGCGGGTGGTTTTTGAGGTTATTCTAGTACAAAATCTGGGGTTTGATTATTTTCTTCCCAGGTTTTGTAAGAGCATCTGTCACGGTTTTCCACTCCAAAGACTACAAATACATCTGGTGCGACAACCGATTCTGGATAGCCTTTTTCGTAGTAAATAAATAGATTACCAGCGACGTATACATCTGGATGATTTTGAAAATAAATCCGTAGCGCATTTATTGCATAAGCCAAGTAACTGAACTGGATATCTCCTTCAGCCATTGGCTTCCCATCCTCATCTGGGTACTCAATCGGGGTAACGGGGATATACTCTATTGAGACTGTCATGGGCGAATCCCTTAACTCAACTAGGGCTAGATTCGAATGGCACTAAGATATCGGCAAATCCAATATTCATAAGGCTTTTGGGTGTGGGGTTGCAGGTATTGGGGTGTAGTGGCGTTCGCAAAGGGCGTTGCGTAATTTTTGCGGTTTGTTCATTTAAACTAAAAAAGTAATTTTCAACATTAAGATAAAAGTGCTATATGTTATTAAATAATAAAACATGGATTTCCTAACAATCTTAGGATTAGCTGCTGCCACAATAACCACAATCTCTTTTTTGCCACAGATGTTTAAAACTTGGCAAACCAAATCAGCAAAAGATGTTTCCTTGGTGACGCTAATTACATTCATAACTGGTATTTTTTTGTGGTTAATTTATGGAATATATCTACAATCCTTACCAATTATTCTTGCTAATAGCGTGACATTGTTTTTTAACTTGATAATTCTATGGCTTAAAATTAAATATAGATAAACTTGTCTCTAACAAACACCTGTGACATCATCTGTATTTGACTCTGAACGCCTTCTCTTTACACCCACCACCCCAGACACCAACGCTATCCCCATAATCTTCGCCTTTCCCAACGAGTACAGCGTAGGTATCACTAGCCTTGGTTATCAAGTAGTGTGGGCAACTTTTGCAATGCGTGATGATGTGCAGGTGAGTCGCCTGTTTACCGATATTCACGAACAACTTCCCAGAACGCCGGAAATTGTGGGATTTTCTATTTCGTGGGAACTGGATTATGTGAATATTTTAAATTTACTGGAATCTTTAGAAATTCCTATTCGGGCAACCTCTCGTGATGATTCTCATCCGATAATTTTTGGTGGTGGCCCAGTTCTCACGGCTAACCCCGAACCTTTTGCAGATTTTTTTGATGTCGTTTTACTGGGGGATGGCGAAACCCTGTTAGGGAATTTTATTGAGGCTTACAAAGAAGTAAGAAATGCCTCAAGACAAACTCAACTAAAAAGACTTGCACAAATACCAGGAATTTATGTACCCAGTTTGTATGAGGTGGAATATCACACAAAAGATGGTGAAGTAAAGTCTATTAAACCGATTTCTCCCGAAATTCCCGCAGTGGTGCAAAAGCAAACTTACCGGGGAAATACTCTATCGGCATCGACTGTAGTCACCGAAAAAGCGGCATGGGAAAATATTTACATGGTGGAAGTGGTGAGAAGTTGTCCAGAAATGTGCCGCTTTTGTTTGGCGAGTTATCTCACGTTACCTTTTAGAACAGCCAGTCTGGAAGATTCATTAATTCCAGCGATCGCAAAAGGTTTAGAAGTCACAAATCGGTTAGGATTATTAGGAGCTTCTGTAACTCAACATCCAGAGTTTGAGGCGTTGCTAGATTATATCAGTCAACCAAAGTATGATGATGTCCGTCTCAGTATTGCCTCAGTGCGAACTAATACTGTAACAGTCCAGTTAGCAGAAACTTTGACGAAACGAGACACGCGATCGCTTACCATTGCTGTAGAAAGTGGTTCTGAGAAAATCCGGCAAATCGTCAATAAAAAGCTGCATAATGATGAAATTATCCAAGCTGCGATAAATGCCAAAGCTGGCGGATTAAAAAGCTTGAAACTCTACGGAATGGCAGGAATTCCTGGTGAAGAAGCAGAAGATTTAGAGCAAACCGTGGCGATGATGCGTAATATCAAAAAAGCTGCGCCGGGATTGCGCTTAACATACGGATGTAGCACCTTTGTACCCAAAGCACACACACCGTTTCAATGGTTTGGGGTGAATCGCCAAGCAGAAAAGCGGTTGCAGTTTTTGCAAAAACACCTAAAACCACAGGGGATAGAATTTCGTCCAGAAAGCTATAATTGGTCAATTATACAGGCTTTGTTATCGAGAGGCGATCGCAGACTCTCCCAACTTCTCGAACTTACTCGTGACTTTGGCGATTCCTTGGGTAGCTACAAACGTGCTTTTAAACAACTCAAAGGACAAATCCCCGACTTAGATTTCTATGTCCACGCCGAATGGTCAACAGAACAAGTATTACCCTGGAGCCACTTGCAAGGGCCTCTGCCACAGTCTACACTACTAAAGCATTTGGCTGATGCTAAGAGTTATATCAACCCATCTCCAAAGGAATTACAGCCATTGAATTCATAGCTGAAAACTTGATGCAAAACACAGCCGAGTATTACTGCGCCTATTGCGGCGAACCAAACTTAACTTTTATTGATTTGAGTGCTGGAGGACAGCAATCTTACGTTGAAGATTGTCAAGTTTGTTGTAACCCAAATATTTTGTATGTGCGGGTTGATGAAGATACCCTAGATATCGAAATTGATACCGAATCCGAAAGTTGAATTTTAGGTTTTTCTTTCCATGCTGCACTTTAAACATTCCTCAATCATTAACGCCTCACCAGAAGTAGTTTGGAAATTTCACGAAAGGCCAGATATTTTGCAACTGTTGAATCCACCTTGGCAGCCAGTCCAAGTGGTTCGTCGTGAAGGAGGGCTAAACGTGGGCGCTATCACCGAATTTCGCCTGTTTCTCGGTCCATTACCCTTAACTTGGTTAGCGCGTCATACTGAATGCGAAAAATATCGCCTATTTACCGACGAACAGATATCTGGCCCCTTTGAATCGTGGGTACATCGACACGAATTTGAACCGGAAAATGGCAAAACCAAATTAACTGATGCTATTTCCTTCTCTATGCCTGGTGGAGGAACAGTTGAATTTGTTAGTGGTTGGCTAGTGCAAGCGCAACTAGAAGCGATGTTTCGTTACCGCCACTATGTGACTAAACGCGAGTGCGAGTCATAAAACCTCTAACTTTTGTTAGATTTTTTTGGCATCTGAAATACTATTGAGCTAATTTCAAAGTATTTTCTGAGAATTTTAAAAATCTATAGTCTTAACTTTGGAGCGATCGCTTGGCAAAGATCGCTTTCTAGCCTACATTAGTTTGGGATCTCAACGGCTACAGCATCATGCACGAATTACTCCACTTCATTCCCTACTCTTGCCGCTAATTATGTTACCGCCTTTTTCCCAGACTTCAGCTGTTTAAAAAGCCCCATATTAAAAACACTAGTTTTTATAATCACCAAAGCTATCAGTGCTATAACTTACATAATCCAACCGCCATACCAAAAAAAGTTGTTGGTATGGCGGTTGTATGTGTAATAATAGTTAAAGTATCTTAATATTTCTAAATATCTTAGGTGTTGGCACTATCCAATGCAAAACACTGACTACTAATAGAGTTTTCTGGCTGGTGGTTAGTGATTTTTGTGGTGACTATATTTTAGGAATTTTCACTGGAATACGAGGCGGAGTAAAAGCGTGATTCAATTAGAACAACCACCCAGTCATCAATCAAAGCTGATTCCAGGAGTGAAAAGCAAATCTCAGTTTAAAGGGCTTTTCATTGCTATTGTTATTGTTAGCGTATGGGTAATTAGTCTGAGTTTATTACTCTCTCTTGACATCTCAAAATTACAATTTTGGGTGCTATTTCCCAGCATACTTTGGCAAACATTTTTATATACAGGATTATTTATTACATCTCATGATGCTATGCATGGGGTAGTGTTTCCCCAGAACAGCAAAATTAATCATCTTATTGGGACATTAACTTTATCTTTTTATGGACTTTTACCATATAAAAAATTATTGAAAAAGCATTGGTTACACCACCACAATCCAGCAACTCAAATAGATCCAGATTTTCATAATGGTAACTACAAAAACTTCTTTGCTTGGTATTTACATTTTATGAAAGGTTACTGGAGTTGGGGACAAATAATTGCTCTTTCCATTATTTATAACTTTGCAAAAAATATACTCCATATACCCAGTGATAATTTAAATTATTTCTGGGTATTTCCTTCAATTTTAAGTTCATTGCAATTATTTTATTTTGGTACTTTCCTCCCACATAGTGAACCTATTGGAGGTTATATTCAGCCTCATTGTGCCCAAACGATTAGCCGTCCAATTTGGTGGTCATTTATTACGTGCTATCATTTCGGCTACCACGAAGAACATCACGAGCATCCCCATATTCCTTGGTGGCAATTACCAGAAATTTACAAAGCAAAATAGTTCTTGTTTTTCTAATAAATAAGTGGGTGTGAATAATTAAAGGTTAGTAGTCAGTGTCTCCAGACCTTAAAATAAATCTGGGGCTGCTTGCTTACTAAGGGACTTCCAAATAAAAAAATATTCAATTAACTCTTGTGGGGTGGGCATCTTGCCATTGGTGTCAACTTAAGCGGGCTTCATAACCCGCCAGAGAATGAATTCTCTGGCTCATAGCTAAAGTCTACTGAAGTAGACTGAATATTTTTGGGGATATCTAGTCATCTTCAGATGACTTTCGCTATGATTCTTGGAACTTCAGTTCCTTGCGGGACATAGTTTTTGCGCATCTTGCCCGCCATATAAACTGGGCGGGCAAGATGCCCACCCCACAATATTGGATAATTTATTTCTTGGAGTTCCCTAAGAGCAAATTTATTCTGCTTATGCCAATTAATAATTCTCGTCTTGTCACCTATAGCCCAGCTTATACTATCGTTCCCACTTACGAGTGCTTTAATCGGTGTAGTTACTGCAACTTTCGCAGTGAACCGGGTAAAAGTCCCTGGATGAGTCTTTCAGATGCAGACAGTATTTTAAAACCACTTCAA
>JBGTMK010000837.1:0-7015 GCA_041743605.1 Nostoc sp. | reverse complement strand
GGGGGGGATGTAAGCACGGTTAAATTAGGGGGTTCAATGCCCCCTAATTTAACACTATCCGCGTTGCTTCTGAGTTGCAATATATTGTTTAACTGCCTCCTCTGACGCACCACTCACAGACGAGTAGAACGTTCCGTCACTCCACAGCCCAGAACCCCAAAATCTACGCTTTTTCAAATCCTTAAAAGTACTGAATATATGCACAGCAGAGATTGATTTCATTGTTTTTGCAATCTCCACTGGTGCTGTTGTGTGGTCTGCCTGTACAAACACATGAACATGATCAGGCATTATCTCAATCGCGTGAAGTGTCCATCCGTAAGTTTGGCAAGTTTCACCAAGGATTCGTTTTAACTCTATCTCTATTGCCCCCTCAAGCACCTGATTCCGGTACTTTGGGCAAAATACGATGTGGTAGCCAAGGCAGTGTTTAGCGTGGGGGGATGACAATATTTTCATTGAGTAGCGCGTATTGACAAAACATATAAAGTTTGAGAGGATTTGATTATAAAGCTTTAAAGCAAGACATGAAAATATATCACTACGAATCTGCTAAGGGAAATGGCTGGGGCAATTACACGCTGACATCAGTAGAAACGGCATGAAGCGTACTGTCTCTATCCCAGTCAATTTACCTGATGAAAGATTTTTGAATCTGATGAATCAGTGTGCATCAATATTTAATGCACATACTGACTGGGCAATAGAGAACAAAACATTTAACAAAAACAAGGCACACAAAGATTTGTACGCCCTATTAAGGCTACAGTATCCAAGTGTGCCTTCTGCATTGTTGCAGACAGTCAGGGATAATGCACTAGAGGCAATTAAAGCCACTAAATTTAAGCGTATTCCCAGGAAAAAGCCAACATCAGGATTGAGATATGATAAGCGCACAATGACACTGCGCGGTCATCAATTAACCTTGTCCTGTATTGGTAAAAGAGTTAAATTAATCCTAGAAATTCCTGATTATTTCAAAGAAGTTTTTGAAACTTGGGAATTTTGTGGAGCGACGTTAACTTATTCAAAAGATTCAAAACAGTTCTGGGTGCGACTGGTTTTTGAATCAGATAACCCTCAAGGAATTAGCGGGAAAATTCAAGGAATTGACCGGGGACTTTACCATCAAGCAGTAACTTCTGATGGTCAATTTTTCTCTAGTTCCCAAATCAGAAACACTCAAAGGCGCTACTTATTCAATCGTCGTAAGCTCCAACAAAAAGGCACTCGTAGTTCTAAACGTCGCCTCAAGGCGATGTCTGGACGCGAGAAGCGGTTCATGTCGGATACGAATCATTGCGTAAGTAAAAAGCTAGCTAACCAACCAGATATTGCTGTTTTTGTACTAGAAGACTTGTCTAGCATTCGCACTCAGCGACGAGGCAAGAAAATGAATAAATGGTTGGGTAGTTGGGCGTTCTACCAGCAAGAGCAGTTCCTTGCTTACAAAGCAGAAGCTTTGGGAAAACGAGTAGTGCATCAAGATCCTAGATACACATCCCAGAAGTGTAATGTTTGTAAGCATATTAAAAGGACAAATCGCCATAAGTCGAAGTTCCAATGTAAAAATTGTGGACATCAGACTCACGCGGATCTTAATGCTTCTAGGAATGTCCGTGATGACTATATTCTCTCCTCTACCCAAGGGACGGAGGAGCAGGGGTCAGTCAATACCCCGTATGTTTCAGGAAATTCTGTTTCCTAGTTACAAGCCACATCCTAAGAGTGGGTGTGGCAGTTGACAGGATAGAAATTCTAAGCACTGTTTGACCCTATCCTAAGATAGAGCTTTTTATTGCCCACTGTTAGGAGAGAATTTTGGTAAATACCACAATTAAAACAACAAAATCACAAGAAGTCTTCGCTGCTGCTCAAAACCTGATGCCAGGAGGAGTCAGTTCTCCTGTTCGTGCCTTTAAATCTGTGGGTGGACAACCGATTGTATTTGATCATGTTAAAGGCGCATATATTTGGGATGTAGATGGCAACCAATACATAGACTATGTAGGTACTTGGGGGCCAGCTATTTGCGGTCATGCTCATCCAGAAGTCATTGCAGCGTTGCATGAAGCTTTAGAAAAAGGCACCAGTTTCGGCGCTCCCTCAGTCCTCGAAAATGTTTTGGCAGAAATGGTCATCGATGCCGTTCCTAGCATCGAAATGGTTAGATTTGTCAATTCGGGAACTGAAGCCTGTATGGGAGTTTTGCGGTTAATGCGGGCTTTCACCAACCGGGAGAAAATCATCAAGTTTGAAGGTTGCTACCACGGACACGCCGATGCGTTTCTAGTGAAGGCGGGTTCTGGTGTTGCCACACTTGGCTTGCCAGACTCACCGGGAGTACCTAAATCGGCAACTAGCACTACTCTAACCGCGCCTTTCAATGACCTAGAATCCGTCAAAGCCTTGTTTGAAGAAAACCGCGACGAGATTGCTGGCGTCATTCTTGAGCCAGTCGTCGGCAATGCTGGGTTTATTGCGCCTGATGCTGGGTTCCTAGAAGGATTACGGGAACTGACTCACGAGTATGGAGCATTATTAGTATTTGACGAAGTGATGACCGGATTCCGCATTGCTTACGGTGGCGCTCAGGAAAAATTTGGTGTCACACCCGATTTAACCACCTTGGGTAAGGTGATTGGTGGTGGTTTGCCAGTGGGAGCTTATGGTGGTCGTCGAGATATTATGTCAATGGTTGCCCCCGCAGGCCCCGTATATCAAGCTGGGACACTTTCTGGTAATCCTTTGGCGATGACTGCTGGTATTAAGACTTTAGAATTGCTGCAAAAGCCAGGTACTTACGAGTATCTTGACCGGATTACTAAAAAGCTAGCAGATGGTTTGTTGCAAATTGCTAAAGAAACTGGTCATGCAGTTTGCGGTGGTCAAATCAGCGCGATGTTTGGCTTATTCTTTACCTCTGGCCCAGTTCATAACTACGAAGATGCGAAAAAGTCTGATACAGCAAAATTTGGACGCTTTCATCGGGGTATGTTAGAGCATGGTGTTTACTTAGCACCATCTCAATTTGAAGCTGGGTTTACATCTTTTGCTCACACCGAAGAGGATATTGATCAGACTTTAGCAGTAGCAAGGGATGTAATGTCTAGCCTGTGATGCGAATCAATAGCAGTTCTCGTTCGGATGCAACCCACTTACTAAGCACAGCAATACTTATTGGTGTCAACTTAACGTGAAAGTTAATGAAGAGTGCTGAGTTCCGAGTGCTGTTAGCGGTAGCGGGGCGTTTAGCCCGTGCTGAGTTAAAAACCGCGCCACTTGCGGGCGGGGCTTTTACCATAGCGCGAAATTACTGAGTACTCAACTTCAAAACTCAGCACTCAGTACTGAGTGTGGTAAACGAGAATGCTTTGAGACATTACCTCGTTCCCAGTCGGAGACTGGGAACGCCCCTTGTTGGGGTTGCCGCCTCCCTGACTCGCAGCAGATATTTACAAAAAAACCGTCCAAAATTACCATCTGAACGGGATTTTTTCCTATTAAGAATTTGATGCGAACCTAATCTACTAAAGGTTGCACTATGATTTCAAAACTACAAGTCAGGAGGCAAAATAACCTGATCAATTGCGTGAATTACACCGTTGCTGCCTGTGATATCTGCCTGTGTCACTCTAGCATCATTGACAGTTACACCAGTAGCAGGATCAACTTTAACGTTGATTGCACCGCCTTCCAGGCTTTTAACTTCGCCAGACTTCAAATCAGTGGATAATACCTTACCAGATACTACATGGTAAGTTAAAATCTTGAGCAACACTTCTTTGTTATCTGGTTTTAACAATTCTTGCAAAGCATCTTGTGGCAACTTGGCAAAAGCTGCATCAGTGGGTGCAAAAATAGTTAAGTTATCTGTGCCTTGCAAAGCTCCGGTTAATCCTGCTGCTTTCAAAGCTTTGGTTAAAGTTGTAAAAGAAGCGTTTGACTCTGCCAAGGCTAACAAATTTTTGCCTTGATTATCGGTTGCCCCTGGTGCTGGTGGAGTAATCGGTGTAGTCGGTTGAGTTTCTGGGAGAGGACGTGGGGTGCGGGGTGTAGGTTCACTAGGTGTAGCACCACCACGGTTATAAGGAGGCTCGTTAAAAATACTTGGTCTGGGATTTAGCGTTCCACCGCCAGTGTTCTGTGCTACTTCTTGGCGTTGTGTGTATTGAGCGTTTGCTTGAAGGTCTTGACCCTGATTATAGGGGGCTTCGTTAAAAATACTGGGGTTAGGATTTAGTGCCGATTTCGCATCAGATGGTAAAGTAGTGAGGACGCTGAAACTAGTAAATCCCGCTATGCCTGCTAACGTAGTCAGCAATTTGCTGTAATTTGTCTTCATAAATTTTGTTTGTCTTTTTGTCCACACATTACATAAAGATTTATAACATTTTGCTAGGCACAAAATCTAAACCAAGAGGGAAGTAAGATTTTTCACCAGGATAATTTGTGCTGGTGAGGTAGAATATCTAACTCCGGCTCACGCTGACATGTATGAAACATATCTAGCATATATTTTATGTAAATTGAGCAAATTTTCTCAATCACACCAAATAAATAGTTAAAAAGCCCCATTTTGTGTAGTGTCAGATATAAGAAAGTGTGAAAATCTTACATCTACAAGTTATAAATTACAATAGGCTTGGAGAAATATTCTTACTTAAAAGCCAATTTATATACAAATCTGTACGTAAAATAGTAGTTTCAGAAATCCTGCATCCCAGATGGAAGAAGGCTATATCTCTGAATTAATCATTGATTATTCAACAAAAGTACAGAAATTAATTACGTAAATATCTCAATAGGCTGACGGTGACAGAAATTCAACTAACGGCTGAAGACTTGCGACTGAGCGGTTAGGTTTATTTATGTATCCCCAATTAAATTATTTAATTTTTTGATATTTGAATCAATTAGAAAATAATATTTTTTTAATCGATAATTTTGCCAAAAATCAGGCATCCATTCAACGCTGATGTCAATTAAATACACAACTAAGCAACTAACGCCAATACAAATTACTTTAACTAAAGATACAATTGTTAAAGTTAACAAAGTTGGGCAGTTACAAGGTATACAATATGCTGGAATTATACCAATGGGAACTCTCTCAATACTCAGAGAAAGTGCGCCTAATTCTAGATTTTAAAGGACTAGATTACCGCAAAATAGAAGTAACGCCTGGGATTGGACAGGTAGAACTGTTCCGGCTGACTGGTCAGAAACAAGTCCCAGTATTAAAGGATCGTAATAGATACATTGCGGATTCTACGGAAATAGCTAAGTATTTAGACTTAGAGTATCCCGATCGCCCAATAATACCGCAAGATCCCAAAAAACGCGGTTTAACTTTATTAATAGAAGAATGGGCTGATGAGTCCATAGGCATCAAAGGTCGCAAAGCACTATTTGCTGCTGTCAGTCAAGATCAAAATTTCCGTAAGTCTTTATTACCCACCTCAACACCAGATATATTTAAAAGTCTGATTGGAGGAGTACCTAGCGACTTACTAACAGTGTTGGGTTTTGGCGTAGGTTACAGTCCAGATTTGATTCAGTCAGCGATCGCATCTTTAAAACAAGACTTGGAAGCCTTAACATTATTATTGGCAGATAGTCCTTATTTAACAGGAGATGAGCCGACTTTAGCTGACTTAGCAGTAGCCGGATTATCGATATTGCTAAAGTTTCCCTCTGGCCCCTATCTGGATTTACCAGCTTCTCTCAGAGGTAAAGGATTACCAATATTTTCAGAGAATATAGATTATGAACCATTCTTTACCTGGCGCGATCGCCTTTATGCCCAATTCCGCAGACCGTTAATCACTACCACTTCAGCAACAGGGAGTGCGCCAACTTCGATTCAGATTGATTAGATAATGGGCATGGGGCATGGGTAGAGAATGACCAATGACCAATGACAAATGACAAATGACAAATGACTAATCAGATGAATTCGGCACAGCCATTAGGTTCGGTCATTCAAGGTTCTCTAACTGAAGGTTTAGAAGTACGATTGCATCCCGACATTTCTGTGGAAGATATGCGAGTAGGTAAGTTTCTCGTTGTCCAAGGGATGCGATCGCGTTTTTTTTGTATGCTGACAGATGTAGCATTGGGAGCCGCTAATGCAAGAATTATTGCTAATCCCCCCAGTTGGGAAGACACTTTTTTACGAGATGTTTTAGCCGGAAGCGGTACTTATGGTACTATCAACCTCGCGCCGATGTTGATGTTTACTCCCGAATCTGAAGAATCTTTCTCTCCAACAAATGGCAAATCGGCAAATCCCTTTCTCCCATCAGTGAAGGGTTTGGCTTCATTTGTGCCACAAACCAGCACGACGATGGAATTGTTACCTGTTAAAACTATTCCTAGCCACTTTAGTCAAGTTTACGAAGCCAGTGTTGACGATTTTCGCCGGGTATTTGGTTGGGAAGATGACCCCCAAAGGCGCAATTTTTCCATCGGCAAACCTTTGGATATGGATGTGCCCGTTTGCATAGATTTAAACCGCTTCGTGGAACGGAGCAATGGGATTTTTGGGAAATCTGGTACTGGCAAATCCTTTCTGACACGGTTACTTTTAGCTGGGGTTATCCGTAAAAATGCGGCAGTAACCTTGATTTTTGATATGCACTCTGAGTATGGCTGGGAAGCTGTTGCAGAAGGTAAGAACGTCAATACTGTTAAGGGACTAAAGCAATTATTTCCTAGTAAGGTGGAAGTCTACACCCTCGACCCAGAATCGACAAAGCGCCGGGGTGTGCGTGATGCTCAAGAACTTTATTTAAGTTATGAGCAAATTGAAGTAGAAGATATTAAGTTATGTAGTCGAGATTTAGGACTCTCTGATGCAGCCTTAGATAACGCCAATATTCTATATAGCGAATTTGGCAAGTCTTGGATTGTCCAGTTGCTAAATATGACTAACGAAGAAATCGAGATGTTCTGCGACGAGAAGCGCGGACACAAAGGCTCGATTATGGCATTGCAACGCAAACTCTTGCGG
>JBGTMK010000836.1:0-8899 GCA_041743605.1 Nostoc sp. | reverse complement strand
TTATTTGTGGTAGCAGGCACTGTAGCAGTGATAGGATATCGAACATGGGCTGCTTGTAGCTTCTGAGTTGTCGTTGTGAGAGACAATAACTCTACTACGGCAGCCCTAACTCTTCATACTCTTTTTTTGGCGAAGGTATTGAATGGCACGGCTAATATCTTCCTGTTTACAGAACCTTTGGCGGGGTGGCGCAAAGCAATCGTGAGTGAACGTAGAACAGCAGTTGATTGGGCGACAGAAATTAGGCGCTTACTTGAGCACGACTATGCCGATAGCGATAAAGTTATTTTGGTCTGTGACCAATTAAACATTCACAAACTTGCCTCACTCTATGAAGCGTTTGAGCCAACCATTGCTCGTCGTTTAGTAGAACGATTGGAAATTCACCATACGCCTAAACATGGTAGTTGGCTTAATATCGCTGAGAACGAACTATCGGCATTGACTCGACAATGTTTGGATAGGCGGACTCCAGATCGTGAAACTTTAGAACGAGAAACAACCGCTTGGTACATTCAGCGCAATCGCAAGCAATTGTCCGTGGATTGGCAATTCTCAACCGCAGATGCTCGCATCCGCCTCAACCGTCTTTACCCACAAATAGAAAACTGACAGACCACTAGCTATTCTCGGATGTTTCTTGCATCTTTTTTCGCAGACTAAGTGGTCTCATATCAGTCCAAACTTCTTGGATATAATCTAGACACTCTTGCTTCAATCCATTTTTACCAACATCCTTCCAACCAATAGGATTTTCGCGGTCAGATACCCAAATTGAATATTGTTCTTCCTGATTAACTACTACTTTGTAAATTGTTGTGTCTTCTTTGTCGTCTTGATACATAATGCCTCTGGATATTTTAAGTAGCTATACTTTGCATTGAGCTAGTTAATTATTACACTAACTTCTGCAACTGGAACGGACAATTTTTATGATTATACTGGTTCATAAAATTATCTCACAAAAAATCAGTTCATTGTTATCAAATTATATTTTATTTATTAACACTTGACAGTTTACTTAACCTTAATCAGGCGGCTAACGCGATACTGCTTTATTGTTTCCAACTCCATTTCTTTGGCTGAGTTAAATGCACTTAAAATCTCACTACAAACTTCAATTCTGGCTTCATAAGCACCTGCTGTACTGCCATCACTTGTTGCATAATCAATACGAATTTCTGCCCAATCCGCATCCTGTCCTTCGGGAACTTCTGCCATTGCTAGCACTTTGCCTGCTTTGAAGTAATTGAGCCAATTCCAACCAGACTGCATCCAAATTTCTCGTTCAGCAATTTGCTCAAATTTGCTTAAACCAGCCCATCCTCGGTAGTATTGGCGCAAACCAGAAACTGAACCATTTCGCTTTACCAGTAAATCTAATATATTTGGCTCTAAATGTCCCCATAAGTATCCTTGGGGTAAATCAACTAGGGTAGGAGCAAATTGATGTCCACCAAAGTGAGTTGTTTGCCACACTCTTAATTTGCCATTGCTAGCAGGAGCATATTCTTTGCGTAACCGACGATACAGGGGAGTTCCAAATCTCCCACAGGCAAGGTCTACTTGAGTATGGGTACAAACCATGAGTTCCCGAATGTGACTTGTTTGTTGTTGATATGATTGAAATTCCCATAAGTTATTGGGTTGTTGGATTAACTGGTGGAATATTGCTTTCACTAATGTACCGACGGCGGTTTCTGGAACTATAAACTCCTGTTTTTCAAATTGAGAAAACAGCTTTTTAGGGCGATAGTAATACAAAACACGGGTAAATCCAGGATGAGAGTATTCGCGATCGCAAGCAATTAGCATTGGTCTTAACTTGACCCCGTGCGGCAAAATTAACTTTTGGAATAAGTCAAACAATGGCTTGAGAGTTGGGTTTTCCTGAAAGATGTTTTGCGGCCAAGGTTGTGGAACTTCCATAATTAACCAATGGTCAGAAGTACCTGCTGTACCAATGGGATCTTCTCTATTGGCTTGAGAAACCAGTGAGCAAAAACGACAATCTGTCAGGGGACGTTGATCGGTTCGTTGGGTTGGCATATTTATGGGTTAGCTGAATTAACAAAAAGCTGTTGTGATCGCTTGAGATATTAAGGTAAAAAATTACCCTCTCGCAGTTCTAATATGCTATCTTGAACAACCTGAATAATGTAACTAATATCTTCATCTGTATGGGCTGTAGATAAAAACCCTCCATTACCTCTCAGCATAATTCCCTTTTCAAGCAGATGATAATAAAGTAAATCAAACACTAATGAATTTGCAGAATTATCAGCAGTTTCATGACTATCATTTTTTGAATAAGCCGGGCCAAAAACTGAACCAAAATTTGTTATCTTGATAGGTAAACATTCTGCTTTAAAGCAACTATTGAGTGTTTCTACAAAATTTGTTGTCCGTTGATTCAACTCAGTTTGCAGAGTGGAACCTTGAGTTTTTAAATGTTCGAGTGCTGCTTTAGCTGCTGCTAAAGCTAAGGGATGTTTGCAGTATGTTCCGGCAAAGAAAGTAGTTTTCTGATGAGGAGATGATAAATCTCCATAATTCCACATTCCACCATCAATTGCATCCATGAAATTTGCTTTGCCAGCAATGATACCGATTGCTATACCACCACCAACGATTTTACCATAGGTGGCAATGTCTGCTTCAATTTCAAACCAAGCTTGTGCGCCACCTGGATGAATGCGAAAACCCGTGACCATTTCATCGAAAATTAATGCTATTCCCGATTCTTTGGTTATTTTTCTGAGTTGATGCAAGAAAGCTTTGGGTTGTAAATCTAGATTTTCTTTTTGAACTGGTTCAACTAAAACAGCAGCCAATTCTTGAGATTGATTGGCGATCGCTTCCAAAGATTCTTGTTCGCCGTATTTTAAAACTAAAATATCTTCAACAAAATTTGGTAATATTCCTGGTGCAACTGGCACAGTTTGTAAATTATTATTTATCTTTTTAACTTTCCCTAATGTGCCATCAAAATGTCCGTGATAAGAGTTAGAAAATATGACAATTTTATTACGTCCTGTTACCGTTCTTGCTATACGAATCGCTGTCATGAGGGCTTCTGTCCCTGTGTTACTGAAAGCAATTCGTTCCATTCTTGTAAGTTCGCACATCAATTGGCTAACTTCACCAATAAGTTCTGATTGAGAACCAAGTTGTATACCTTTTTCTAGTTGTGCTGCTAATGCTTCTTTAATAAAGGGTGGATTATGACCGAAAAGGTTAACACCAAATCCCATGACTAAATCTATATATTCGTTACCATCAACATCCCATATTTTTGAGCCAGAAGAATGCTTAGTAACAATAGGATAAAATATTTCTTTGAGAGGGAGTTTAAACCCAACAAAGGTTTTATTATCAGCTAAAAATGGGCGATTATCTTGGCCAATCTGTTTTGATATTTTGGTTTTACCGTTATAGCGAATAATAAAGTTTTCTAAATAGTCGCGCTGACGTGAAGTTAGATTCATAGTAGATAATGTTTCACCTTTTTTGTTTCGGATAAAGAGAATCTTTTTTGATATTTCAGGTTTTTTGTAGACAAATATTTAACTTATTGATACATCTATTAGTAATTATTCACTCCCCCTGACAAAATGATTAAAACATTTAATTAATGATTGATAGTTAGGGGGAATGTGAAAGCTACTTTTATTTAGTGCAAACAAAATACACGACAGGAGCGTCTTCTGTTGCCGCTAAGATGTCTTGTGCATTATAACATTTGATTTTTTTAAACCCTACACTTTTAAGAGCAGATATTATTGGCGCTTGTGAATATCCCTTAACTAACCAAGTAGTGTCATAACGTTGCCAATTTTCATTAACTGCTTCAAAGACAGTAATATGGATTGAACCAATGTTTTCTTGTGAGTTATAGTTACGTTTTAATGCCCAGGCATAATCTTCTGTGACATTACCCTCCATTGAGTTATTCCAAACAGACTTATATAGCTGTTCCAGACGTAAATCGAACATAAATAAGCCGTTTTTTACGAGTGCATTATATACATTTTCAAATACACGACTTAATTCTTCAAGACTAATTATGTGATTGAGTCCATATTTTGTAGAAATTACCCCATCAAAGCTTTCTGGTAGTTGGAAATAGCGTGCATCTTCTAGAATGAATTTAGCATCTGAAGCGTTTTGTCTGGCATACTGTAATAGTTTTTCAGAGCCATCAATCCCGGTAACTTGATAGTTTTTTTGAATTAGCTTTTGTGCTAAATGTCCTGAACCACAACACAGGTCAAGAATGTGAGCTTGCTGGGGGAGATGTTTGAGTAACAATGTTTCTATATCAGAAAGTAATTCGTTAACTTGTGGACCCCAAGCTTCAT
The DNA here is from genome assembly GCA_041743605.1 of Nostoc sp. Classification (GTDB taxonomy): domain Bacteria; phylum Cyanobacteriota; class Cyanobacteriia; order Cyanobacteriales; family Nostocaceae; genus Nostoc. The sequence continues at coordinate 4,538 of JBGTMK010000836.1, read as the reverse complement.
TTAAAATTTTAGCAAAAGGATCATACGCTGAATAAATACTGGTTGAATTCATGGTTGGTTTTTCCTGTTAATAGTGGTTTGTTGATTTATGAGCAGTTTTGATCACTGATTTGACGATTACATAAAATTTTTATGTTAGGATTTATTGCGGTTTTTCTAAGAACCCACTGCGAATTAAATAGGACAGGTAGTTATTTAATAATTGGCAATCTACTGATGGACACATAATTTTAGTTCCTGCTAATCCTGTTAGGGTATTTTGAAAGTCCGTTTGCTGGGTGATGGACTCTTCATTATTGGTATTTGGAGATTCTTTATCTGAAAAAGTTGCAATTAGGGGATGCAAGGCATTTTCCGGCGATCGCTCAACTGCTTCTAATAGTTGTAATCGCCATTTGTCATAAAGAATTGCCTGTAAGGGATAACCAAACTCAGCAATCAAATTAATCATTTCATTCCAATGTATCGGTTGAGGATTAACAACATGAAAAGTTTTGCCTAAAGATACTTTTTGCTGAGATAAATAAATAATTGCTTTGCTGGCATAGTCTATGGGAGTTAAATTAACCATTGAGTCACTTAAAGGCGCACTACCGATTTGGATACAGCCTTTAATCATTCTGAAGGTGTGATCGTTGACGTTACAAACACCCGTGGTTGAATCCCCAGAAATCCGGCCGGGTCTGTAAATAGCTACGGGAATGCCGCGATCGCCTGCAATTGTGACTAATCTTTCTGCTACCCATTTACTCTGGGTGTAGCCACTGTGGATCTTTTCGCTGCGATTGATGGAAGTATCTTCCCGAATTATTTCTAGTTGAGAATCAGCCGCACCAACTACACCAATGGTCGAAATAAAATGTACTGGCTTCACTTTAACTTGAGCAGCTAGTCTTAAAACTTCTTGAGTTCCCAAGACATTGGCGGCTTTGAGTTGGGAATATGGGTAAGTGAAATTGACAAATGCCCCGTTATGATAGATGACATCTATTTGACTGGCGATCGCACTAAATTCTTGTTCTGACAATCCCAAGAGGGGTTGAGATAAATCTCCGATAACGGGAATAATGCGATCGCTAAAACTTTCATCCCAAAGTAAGTAAGATTCTAAGCTCTTTTGCAATCTATTTTCAGCATCTGCGGTTGTTTCAGCCCGCACTAGACAGTAAATAATTGCAGAGGTCTGCTGTAGCAATTCGTACAGTAAAAATACTCCTAAAAACCCAGTTGCACCAGTCAAAAAAATAAACTTTGGTTCCCTGTGTTCCTCTGTGAATACACTCGTTACCGGACAAATTTCTGGATCTAAAACAGCTTCAGCATTGAGATCGAGGAGATTTACCACACTAATAGCAATATTCGCCCCTTGTTTGTTGTCGATGCTTTTAGCTAAATCGGCAATGGTGGGAGCATTAAAAAATTCCCGCAATGGCAATTCCACTTGAAAAGTGTTGCGGACTTTAGCCAGTAGCTGAGTAATCAGCAGGGAATGTCCACCTAATTCAAAAAAGTTGTCGTGAATACCTACTTGTGTGACAGTTAAAAGATTTCTCCAAATCTCCGCCAACTGGTTTTCTGTGGGAGTGCGTGGTGCTACGTAGGTCTGCTCCAAATGAGAACGACTGTGTGCCATTGCTGGTAAGGCTTGGCGGTCTATCTTACCATTAGGAGTCAATGGCAGTGCTTTCAAGAAAACGAAAGCTGAAGGTAACATATACTCAGCCAGCTTTTGCAAACAGAAACTGCGGAGTTCACCCTGGAGTGCAGATTCTTGGTTCGTGAGTCCTAATTGAGAATTGGCAACTATATATGCCACTAAACGCTGATCACCAAGTTTTTCCTCTGTTGCTAAGACGACAACTTCCTGGACAGTGGGGTGCTGTCGCAAGGTAGCCTCAATTTCTCCTAATTCGATGCGGAAGCCGCGAATTTTGACTTGGTTATCGACTCGTCCCAAAAATTCCAGGTTTCCGTCTGGTAGGTAACGTACTAAGTCTCCGGTTTTGTATAATCTTGTTTCAGGTGTAAAGGGATTTTGAATAAACTGTTCAGTTGTGAGTTGAGGTCGATTGATATAGCCCCTAGTTAAAGATGCTCCACCTATGTATAGTTCGCCTGGTACGCCTATGGGTACAAGACATAGCTGCCTGTCCAGTACATAAACTTGGGTATTAGCTAAGGGTTTTCCTAGGGGGACTGTGAGTGAATTGGGACTGTGTTTTTGCTCATAAACTGGATATGTGAGTACGCCTACGGTGGTTTCTGTAGGGCCGTAGTGGTTAAAAATCCGACATTTTGGTGCTTGTGCTTGAATCTTCTCGATCAATTCCCAACGGCTGGCTTCTCCTCCCAAAATTAAACATTGACGAGGCAGGATAGATGGGGATGGAGAGGATGCTATTAAAGCCGCTAAGTGAGAGGGAACTATCTTTAAGCAGTCGATGGGATGCTGTGCAAAGTAATCTGCGATCGCTTGCGGATCTGATCCTTGCTCTTGAGATAAAATGTGCAGACAGCCACCCTGAGACAAAGCCGGAAAGATCACTGTGTTGCCCAAGTCGGCGGCAAATGTGGAAACTATAGCAAAGCTACCACCTGCTGGTAAGTTGAGTCTGTCTAAAATTCCGTATAAGTAATTCAGGAGTTGCTGATGCTCAACCGCAACTGCTTTGGGTTTACCTGTAGAACCAGAGGTAAAGATGGCATAAACCGAATTTTCAGGTTTTACCAAAGTTTGAGGATTGCTTTGATTTTCTTGACCAATCACTTCCCAGTTTTGATCTAAGCAAATGACTTGTAGCGCAGTTTCAGGAAGTTGTTTAACTAATGACTGTTGGGTTAACAAAACTGACACTTGCACATCTTGCAACCGAAAATCTAATGCTTCTGTGGGTAATGCGGGATCTAGCGGTAAGTAAGCTGCACCAGCTTTAAGGATAGCCAGAAGCGCAATAATGTTGAAATGCGATCGCTCTAAATAAATTCCGACTAGTGTTTCTGTACCAACTCCCAATTTTTGCAGGTAGTGAGCTAATTGATTGGCACTGGCGTTAAGTTCGCTGTAGGTTAGTTGTTGTTCTCCACACACAACAGCGATGTTTTGCGGTGTCTGCGCTACCTGCGCCTCGAACAAGTGATGAATGCACTTGTCTTTTGGGTGATTGCTATAGGTGTTGTTAAACTCAACTAATAATTGTTGTCGTTGGCGATCGCTGAGAATTTCTAACTCACTAACTTGAGCTTCTGGGTTTTTGGCAACACTTGCTACCAAACTCTGAAATTGTACTGCTAACCTTTGAATATCAGCTTTTGAAAATAAGTTGGTATCATAATGAAATTCTGCAAACAAAGACTTTTCTGTACGCACACAGGAGAGCTTGACCTTGAATGGCTCAAAGCAGATGTATTGCTTGTAAAGCGAAAATGAAACTCCAGCATTGTGATAATTTACTGAATTTTCCTCAAACTCAAAACTTATGGGGAAGTTGACAGTTTTTGCTGCATCTTGATCACAGATAAAATATTCCTGGTATTTATGGTGATTTTGTAGAGTTTCCCTCGTCTGTGACAAAATTTCCCTAAATTTCAAATTATCTGCAAAACTACAACCAATCGGGAGCCATGTAGCTAATAGACCCATCATTGTATGTAGTTCTTCGTAGTTCCTGCCATGAAAGACAGTACTAACACAAATATCTGGTCGTTTTAATATTCTGTAGAGTAATGTTTGCCAACAAGCTAGTAAAACTTCACTAATTGTCGTGTGATTTTCAGTGGCGATCGTCGCCTCCAGTTTTGTAACCAGATTGGAATCTATATTGATAGAGTAACAATCAGGCTGAAATTTGTTGACTTCATCAGACTTGTTCTCGAAAGGAAATAGATATGGAACTTGGTTAACAAAATCTAGCTTTCCCCAGTAATTTCTGCCAGTCTCGGCTTCTTCTGCTTCTATCAGTTCATTCTGCCATTCAGAAAATTGAATGTACTGTATTGCTGAATCTGGTAATTCTTCACTATTTAAATATGCAGCGTAACTATAGCTGATTTCTTGGATCAAATTCTTCATTGTCCAGCTATCTGCACATAATGAAGGCAAAGTCAATATCAAAATATGCTGTTGCTTTGATAAAGTTAGCAGACAGGAGCGTAACAGGGGAATTTGCTCAAGTTTGAAGAGACAATGCTTTTGTTTCTGAAACAATTCTTCAATTTTAGCTGGTTGTTCCTGAAAATCTAAATCACTGATATCGATACTTTGCCAGAATAAATTACTGTCATCAGCTATAACTTGAAGAGGAATTTTTATCCCAGGACGACGCTGAAATGTAGTCCGGAGAATCTCATGTTTAATAATGATTTGTTTTAAACTTGCTTGCAGAGCTTCTATTTTAATTTCACCTGCAAGTAAAATGGCACACTGGGCGCGATAAACACAACTATCTTGTTGTAGTAACCAAAGACGCTTTTGCTGTGGAGAGAGTCGAAAGCCCTCAATTGTTTCAACTTGCATATATCTACTAGTTTTTAATTAGAAC
>JBGTMK010000835.1:0-1982 GCA_041743605.1 Nostoc sp. | reverse complement strand
CCTTACCTTCTCATACTTTTTTTACATTTTTTTGAAGAATAAAAACTGGGATGCTCCCAGCAATAGTGGAGTAGAACTGATCCGAGAGCTTATATCCACTACCCAATTTGCACCAGTGGAAGGTAGATTCAAAATATTCATTATTGATGAATGTCATGCCCTAAGCAGCCAATCGTGGCAAGCACTCCTCAAAACCATTGAAAGCCCTCCCCGTCATGTAGTATTTATCTTCTGCACAACCGAGTTACACAAAGTTCCAGAAACCATTGTCTCCCGTTGCCAAAAGTTTGACTTTAAGAGAGTTCCTGTCTCGCTAGTTGCAAGCTACCTAGAACAAATATCTCACCAAGAAAGTATCAACATTGCGCCATCAGCAGTTACCGCCGTAGCTAAAGCAAACAAAGGACATCTGCGCGACTCACTCAAACTTTTAGATCAGTTAACTTTACTAGGTGAAGAAGAAATTACCTCTAACTGGGTTTGGGAACTATCAGGCACTATTCCCGAATACGATCTACTCACCGTCTGTGAAAATATCATCAAAGGAGAAATTACGGGCAATTTAGGCATCCTTCAAGATTGGATTGAATCTGGTAAACTGCCAACTGCCATCCATACAAGTCTTGTCAACTTCCTCAAAGACTTACTTGTGTGCAAAACTAATCTCAATAGCAGACATCTTACACAGTTAGAAGAGGACACCTGGGAGGAATTAATAAGTATCTCGCAGTTGTGGAATATTGACCAGATCCGAAATGCGATCGCAATCTTAATGGCACGCCAAAATCTCATGCGGGATGAAGACGCACACCTTTGGTTAGAAGCTACACTTATCGAGATAGTTCCAACCAACAAGGGTAGTCACCAATCACAACCCTGGAAGGATTGGAAAACTGCTCAAGATGCGATTAACTGGGGCAAGGAACAATTACCCCACTTAACACAAGCCCAGTTACAAGAACACTGGCAAAAGCTAACACCTATTAATGGTAAAAAGGCACCTGCTTGGGTAGAAGCTGTCCAAAAGCTGCAACAAAAACAATTACAGCAAGCTTAACTGTAAACAGGGTTATAACTATGGTTGTAACCCTCTATTTATGGTTCTTCAGTAACAATTAAAATGCCAAAACTACTAAGTGGCTTAATATTTATTTTCTCTTAAAAACCCCATTTACCAAACCTGTATCACTTCCATACATTTTTTTAAAAGTTCGTCTGCCACTGACACAGATTCTACGTCAATACATATAAATCCGAGATGTTCAACCTTCTCCCTCATGCGTTTATTATATAATAGGGTACGGTCTAAAAACTTTTGAATTAGGTGCTTTTTATCCTCACTTACATTATAAAAATTACTTTCACTAAAGATTCGGTAACAGAAGAGTTGGTCACTAGCCGTAAGCCAAATCGCTTTAACACCATTTTCGCTAACTAAATTCCCTACAAATTCAGGCCATAATGCAGAGCCTTCAAGGATAAGGCATTCCGTTGATAAATCAGACGCATGAGAATGAACGATAATCTCGACTTGCGGTAACACATTTTTCTCATAATGCGACAATACATCTACAAAAAGAGCGTCAACAGACAAAGTTCCATAATGTTCTGCTACGTGTTCTGGAATAGCATTTCTATTTGCACCCACCCAAGGATGTCCAGGATGTCGAGCGAGTTTGTCTGTAGAACGATAACTCCAACCAAGCGTCGCCGCCAAAGATTGGCCAAGGGTGGATTTGCCTACATGAGAGGAGCCACCAATTAAAATCACTCGTGTTTCATTGCTTAATTCATTCATAAGTACTGATTAACCATACTTATTTCTATATTTATTTAATCAACAATACCTTCGCCAAAAAAAGAGTATGAAGAGTTAGGGCTGCCGTAGTAGAGTTATTGTCTCTCACAACGACAACTCAGAAGCTACAAGCAGCCCATGTTCGATATCCTATCACTGCTACAGTGCCTGCTACCACAAATAA
>JBGTMK010000834.1:0-7853 GCA_041743605.1 Nostoc sp. | reverse complement strand
CTGAATTACGAATTATTTTAACTATGCTGCAAAAACTCAACTTTGGGCAATAACGGGTCAGTCACGATACCTACACCGCTAAAACCCCAGCGTTTGAGCAAGTTTCCCAACTGTGTACGCGCAATAGATTCGACAGCAAAGCGATTTGCTACGTCTGCTGCATGGGTATTGAGATAGCTTAGGGCATCAAAGTTTTCCTGAAACAGCAATAAATAACCTGATTTTTCGGCATCAGGACGAGCAATGAGATAATTACCGTCAGTTTTTGAACGCACCAAGTAATAGACTTCAGACAGCATGGAGATGAGGATGGGGAGAGTGGGGGAGATGGAGAAGCAGGAAAAAATGCCTAACTATTAACTATTACACCTCTTGCACAATTATTTTATAGTAAGATAGGATTTTTTTAGCTTGATGCAATTTAATTCCGAAACGGAAAGTTTAAAAGACAGGGGCTACTAAGGAATTGTCAAGTTACATGAAAATTGTCGCTTGCAAAAAAATAAACCCAGAGGAAGCAAGTTTACGAATGTTGATCATCAGTACAATCGTTCCTTGGCTAGCCATCGGGTTATTTTTGAATATGTAAATCTACGGAAAGATTGTTTTTTGGATTTCTTAGTCAACTTTATTGCAATCGCAGTCAACGCTTCGGATTACGTTGTGACTTAATTGTTGGGATTTATAACTATGGCCTTTACAAACCTAATTAACCTGAAGTCAATTAATTAGACTCGGTATTTTAGCACATTTTTTGCAAAATATTTAATGAAGCGATCGCTAACCTTGGCAAACAAATGAAAAAACTAGAGGAATATCGCACACTTTAATTCCGATTATCCCTCATTGCTCCAACATCAGCAGTGTAAAATATTCACCAAGTTATCCAAATTTACCACTGACGTAATCTCGTGTATCTTCCTGTTCAGGATTGTTGAAAATATTCTCTGTCAAGTTATATTCAACGAGATATCCCATTTTACTACCCGTTTCTGTCGCCTGAGCATTGAAAAAGGCTGTCATATCCGACACCCGCGCGGCTTGTTGCATATTATGGGTGACGATAATAATCGTATACTGCGATTTCAGTTCTTGGAGTAATTCTTCAACCCGCAAAGTTGAAATTGGATCAAGAGCGGAGCATGGTTCATCCATTAACAAAACTTCTGGTTGAATTGCCAGAGCGCGAGCAATGCACAAGCGCTGCTGTTGACCACCAGATATAGATAGACCACTCTGCTTTAGTTTATGCTTGACTTCATCCCATAACGCAGCTTGTCGCAAACTCCGTTCTACCAATTCATCCATATCACCTTTATAACCATTAATCCTGGCTCCAAAGGCGATATTTTCATAAATTGACTTGGGAAAGGGATTAGGCTTCTGAAAAACCATACCAACCCGACGGCGTAATTCTACTGTGTCAATTCTTTTGTCATAAATATCGGTATCACCAAAGGTAATTCTTCCCTCAATATGTGCCCCAGGAATCAAGTCATTCAAACGATTAAAACATCTTAGGACAGTGCTTTTACCGCATCCAGAAGGGCCAATAAGAGCGGTAATTTTGTTTTTGCCGATATTTAGGTTAACATCACGAACTGCTTTGAAATTACCATAGAAAACAGATAATTGCTCGGCTTGTAAAATACTCTCGGAAGTAGCGGTTCTTGAACTTGATACCATACAAAAATTTCAGATAAATCCTGAAAATCTACATTTATAACGAGGTTGATTTGTTTAGCGTGACTGCTGGAATTTATTACGTAAAAATATTGCTGTTGAATTCATTAACATCAGCACGATCATCAAAACAACAATGCCAGCAGCAGCATTCTGGTGAAACTCAACTTGAGGACGAGAAACCCAATCAAAAATTTGAATTGGCAGTGCTGTAAAAGAACTTTGCAAACCTTGTGGAGAAAGCTGAGGTAAGAAAGTAATAAAACCAACAGCCCCAACTACAATCAACGGAGCCGTCTCACCAATCGCTCGTGAGAGTGACAGAATTGTACCGGTCAGGATACCTGGCAAAGCAATAGGAAAAATTTGTTCTCGAATGATTTGCCACCTATTAGCACCAAGGGCAAAACCTGCTTGTCGCAGACTATCAGGAACAGCACGCAGTGATTCACGAGTGGTAATGATGATAATTGGTAGAATCAACAAACTTAATGTTAAAGCACCAGCTAGAATACTGCGTCCCCTGGTAATTGGTTCCATCACCCGCACAAAAACTTGCAAGCCTAGCAAGCCATAAATAATTGATGGCACTGCGGCTAAATTTGCAATATTGATTTCAATCAACCGAGTAAACCAGTTGTCCTTGGCATACTCTTCTAAGAAAATACCTGCGCCTACTCCTAAAGGAAATGAAATTAAGGCAGTTATTACCAACAGCCAAATAGTGCCAACTAAGGGAGCCAATACCCCAGCAGAAGAGGCACGGCGAGACGAAAAACTGGTAAGAAAAGACCAATTCAAGCGGCCAAGACCATCAGTTAAGACATCTATGAGCAAAATAACTAACACCAATAATGCAAAGGAAGTCGCAACCCAAGTAGCGGTCGCAAAAACTTTGTCAAGGTTGTAGCGTTTATTGATGGCGAGGTCAAAGTTCGGATTTGACCCAGATTCAGACAAATTTATAAACTGAGTATTGCTCTTTGTCATTCGTATTTTTCCCGGAAGCGACGAACAAACCAGTAACTAAAAACATTCAGGGTTAAGGTGATGAGAAACAAAGTCATACCCACCGCAAAAATAGTTTTATAGGCCAGTGAGCCTGCTGGTGTGTCTCCTTTACTGACTTGGACAATGTATGCTGTCATTGTCTGAATTGGCACTAGCGGATTGAAGCCCAACTGAGGATTTTGACCAGCCGCAATAGTGAGAATCATTGTTTCACCAATGGCGCGAGAAATAGCCAATATGAAAGAAGCTACTATTCCAGAAAGAGCCGCTGGCAATACCACTGAAGTAATTGTTTCCCGCTTGGTTGATCCCAATGCATAAGCACCTTCCCGCAAACTACGCGGAACGGAGTAGATAGCGTCTTCACTCAAAGAAGCTACCAAAGGAATAATCGAAACTCCCAGTACTAAACCCGCACTCAAAGCATTGAATCCCTGCATACCAGGGATGAATGATTGGAGGAAGGGTGTAACTGTGAACAGTGCAAAGTAACCAAACACAACGGTAGGTACCCCTGCCAATACTTCCAGGGCAGGCTTTAGCCATTTGCGAAGTTCAGCCGGAGCATATTCACTTAAGCAGATAGCCGCTAACAACCCTAGTGGTAATGCTACTGTGATCGCAATTACAGATGTGAGCAACGTGGCGCTAATTAGCACTATGATTCCGAACTGCTTATTTGTAAACAGCGGTGTCCATTGTGTGTCTGTTAAAAACCGCCAGAGCGGGACTTCTTGAAAAAATTCAACAGTCTCAAAAATCAGTGTTAAAACAATGCCAATCGTGGTTGCTACCGAGACCAAAGCAAACAAGGCAAACAGCGCTCTAACGCCAGTTTCCACCCGTTTACTCAAAGCCCGATTGGGCTGCCATAAGTTGGAATTATTTGGTTGATTAGATAACGGATTGGAAGTCATTTGCGGACAACCTCATAAATTAAAACTCCCTTTGTATTTATGGACACACTCTCATTCTATGAGAACTATCCCAATGCTGGAAATAAAGCTTACTTTCAAGACAATAAGCTTTAAATAAAGTCACTGTAATCAGACTTTTTTTGAAAAGCTTTTACTTCCAGCTATTAGGGCATAGTTCAAATTGTGTTTACATCACATTGTCAAGAGAGTAATTAGTTGCTAACTCTTACTGTTGTTTCTTGAGAAGGTCTTTCAGAGTAACGCCCACTTGAGAACCCTCACCTTCAAAAACTGAACCTACTGTACCTTTACTGAAGCGTGCTTGAACTTCAGTCAGGATGTCGCTAGGTAAAGGCACATAGCCCACTTCTGAAATTAGCTTTTGGTTGGCTTGAGCATAATTGAAATCAACAAAAGCCTTGACTTCAGGACGGGTTGCCGCAGTTTTCTTAACGTAGATAAACTCTGGACGAGCAAGGGGTTGGTAAGTACCATCGCCGATGGTTTGTGGACTCGGCTGAACACAGCCCTTACCAGCATCAATGCCAACGAGCTTTAACTTCTCTTTGTTGTTCTCATAATAGGCATAACCAAAGAAGGCTATACCACCTTGGTCTGCACTCACGCCCTGTACCAAGGTGTTGTCATCTTCACTAGCAGTGAAATCTCCTCGGCTTTCCCCTTCTTTACCCACAAGTGCTTGAGTGAAATAGTCGTAAGTACCAGAGTCAGTACCAGGGCCGTACAAACCTATTTTCTGAGCAGGAAATTGAGGGTTAACTTGGTTCCATTGGGTAACTTTGCCTTGAGCCGCAGGTTCCCACATTCTCTTTAGTTCATCAACTTTGAGGCAACTTGCAAAGTTGTTTTGGGGGTTAACCACCACAGATATCCCATCGTAAGCGATCGGTAATTCAATGTACTCGATGTTACCTTTCTTACAGAGTTCCACTTCTTCCGGCTTAATGGGGCGGGAAGCATTAGAAATATCAGTTTCACCCGCACAGAATTTCTTGAAGCCACCACCCGTACCAGAGGAAGCCACAGTAACTTGCACTCCAGGATTAGCTTTTTGAAACTCTTCTGCCATCGCCTCAGCAATAGGATAGACGGTACTAGAACCATCTACCTGGACTTTTCCAGATAAATTTGATCCGGCTGCTGTATTGGTGGCTGGGGTAGCGCCGCCATCAGCTGGACTAGAGTTGTTAGAAGCTTGATTGTTATCGCCGCAAGAGCCAATACCAATTGCTAGAGCAACTAGGGGAGCAACCAACCGCACCTTTGAAGAGAACATAAGGATCTTTATAGAATGATGCTATGGATTAACAGTATGAACATTAGCACTCAAGAGTAAGAGGAAGGTTAAGAAACGGTTAAGTAAACGCTAATACATACTTATAAATTCTAAAACTTGAAGTTACTAAAAGCACACGCCAGAAAGCATAATATTTGATGCATGGATAAAAATTATACCATTGATTACTATTAACGAGATGAAGTAAAACATAAATAATTTGGGTATGTTTTAAATATTTTTTGAAATCCGCACATTTTTAAATGAATTTACGGCTACTAATTAGCAATCAATTATCAATCGAGAAACAGCTTGAATGTAAGATATTTCACAATGAAATGGGAACCCAGTCCTGCCCTTTGGGTTCTATGCACTCCGACTCCAAAGCAAGCTAGCAGTTATAGGTATAGCTAAGGTGGGAGAGTTTATATATTAATGTTTATACTGGTTGCTGTTGGTTTTCCCTTTTGCCTTTTCCTGGTTGCCTGATAAATGTTTGCTGCTTCCAATCAATTACTATGGTCTATGATTGGCTTACTCCTGACAATGGGTGGCACTTTTCTAGAAGCTTATGGCATCACCTTACCTTGGACTTGGAGTCAGCACGGAATTCAGACTTTTTCTTTGGGTGTCACTTTTCAAATTGGCGCAGTACTGTTGGTGGGCTGTTTAGGGGGCAAAAATGCTGGTGCGCTCTCGCAAATTGCCTACTTAGTCATGGGGTTAACATTATTACCTGTATTTGCCGATGGTGGTGGTATTGGTTATATCAAGCTATCTCAGTTTGGCTATTTACTAGGCTTTATTCCTGGAGCTTGGATTTGTGGCTTAGTTGCCTTCAAAGCTAGACCTCGACTAGAAACTCTGGCCTTTAGTTGCGTCTGTGGCTTGTTAACTCTCCACATCTGCGGTATTACTTATTTGATTATTAGCTATTTTTTTCAGTGGAAAGGTACTGAAAATTTACCCTTGATGCAAGCAATCCTCAGATATTCCTGGTTTGCACTACCAGGTCAACTAACTGTGGTTTGTGCAGTTACTGTAATAGCATATATATTGCGTCACTTAATGTTTTATTAGTTTATTGTCTTTCGTCCTTTGTCATTTGTCAAAAGCTCATGACCAATACTTCGGCAATGCTCAGTACAAGTGACCAATGACCAACGACCAACGACCAATGACTAATTCGCCATGCGTTTAAAAAATCGTCTTTTCTGGATTGCTGCCTTCATAGCTTTTTTCTTAGACCAGATAACAAAATACTGGGTAGTGCAAACCTTTAACTTAGGGCAGACACTACCACTCTTACCTGGGATATTTCACTTCACCTATGTCACTAACACTGGTGCGGCTTTTAGTTTATTAAGTGGCAAAGTAGAGTGGTTGCGCTGGCTATCTTTAGGAGTGAGTTTAGTATTAATAGCGTTGGCGTTGTTTGGCCCAACATTAAATTTGTGGGATCAGTTGGGCTATGGCCTGATTTTAGGTGGAGCTATGGGTAACGGTATTGATCGTTTTGTTTTAGGCTATGTCGTTGATTTTCTTGATTTTCGCCTGATTAACTTTGCTGTGTTTAATGTAGCAGATTCATTTATTAGTATTGGTATTGTTTGCCTGTTAATTGCTTCGTTGCAAAAAACACCAACTTCAAACGGCAGATCCCATTAAACTATTAAGCCTGGGGTGATTAATCCCAGGCTTGTTATTACTGAAACCCTTAGTCAGTCCTATATGCGAAGACTGCATCTGTATGGTTTCAGCGATTTTTATTTGTCATTTTACACCCGGTTGCATGATTGGTGTAAGAAGTCAAGAAAGATGCACCTGCGATCGCTGATGGCAAACTAGTATTAAGGTTATGCCTCAGCTTTTAATTTAATTACCTGTGGCAGGAGTATTTGGTGAACTAGAGCCGGGAGTACTGGGATACATACCTGGTTCGGTAGTGCTGCCAGGAGTACCTTCAGATGGAGTAACGCTTTCTGGTTCGGTGCTGCCAGGAGCGCCTTCAGGTGGGGTCATGGTTCCTGGCGCTGGAATGCTTTCGGGAGTACCAGATTCCGATGGGGTCATGGTTCCTGGTGCAGTTATGCTATCAGGGTTGGTTTCTGCTGGTACTGTAGTGCTATCAGGAGGAGCGCTAGGGGTTGCTGCTGTGCCACCGGCACACCGAGAATTAAGCGGGAAATTCTGGCACAGAATTTTCATCCCTTCTGGCGACATCTTGATTTCCGTTGGTGCACTAGTGGATGAGTCGCTACTGGATTGGGCTATGGGGGATTTACTGGATTCGGCTACAGCAATGTTAGCGGTAAGCGCCAAAGATAGAGCTGTACCAATCATGGTCAGAGATTTTCCCATCATTCTGAAATTAACCTTAACGGAACACTCGATTCATTAAAACAGACAACTAAGATTTAGAAAATCTTCCTAAATGAGTATATTTAGGTTTGTTTCAAGATATGTGGATATGTAAAATTGGTAAAAATTAAGTCTGTTGTTTATTGACAACTAGTGTTTAAAAAGACAAAAGCAAAAATTATGCTTGTAGTTGTTGAACTAGTAATAGTAGATTAGACAAACCTTTGAGAATAGAGAAAAAATTTGTGCCTCTGTAAAGAAGTAACGAAAGCAACAAGTTAATTCTGCTTATAAGCTGAGTGTAAGTATAAATTAGATCAAAAAATCCCGTATATCTAAAATATGCTTTGGCTTATGAGTAAAATGATGAAAGACTAACATCTAAAAATTGTAATTCGCCTGATTCTTCACTAAAAAGTGTGATGTGAATAGCCGATGAGTTCTCCCCAACCCCCTCACAAGCCACAAACCTTACTAGGTCAACTGACTCAAGCAGTACATACCATTCAAGCTAGAGTCGATTTTTCTAAATTGGCGCTCAAGCCTAATGCCAAAGTACCAGAACTCTGGGTGCAGGATGCGGG
>JBGTMK010000833.1:0-19467 GCA_041743605.1 Nostoc sp. | reverse complement strand
CCGCCGCAGTATTCGCCAAAAGTCACGGCGAGCCACTATGAATGATCAGTATATGCTTTCTGTTTTGGCCGCATCTCTCCCAAATTCAATCCTCTCCTATAATCCCACTGTCAATAGGGTTTGAGACGCGCTGACCCTGCTAACTAAACCACATCTTGTCATCATTTATTATTAATCTGCACTAAAATCTCTTCTAAGCACCCATCAAAAGCTTTATTTTATCTGACAAAACTACCTTGATCTTAGTAATCCATTATTGATCAACTGCCCGAAAAAGTGCGATCGCTATCTTGGCAAAGCTGGAATTGCTCAATCTGCGATCGCATTTATTGAAAAGTTTCCCATTATGAACGATTGCAACAATTTATTGACAAAGTACTTGACTTCACAATGGGTGAGTAAGTTAATCAAATTTATCAGTCTAATTGCAAACTACTTGCACCGGGAATGTTAGCAAAATCACCAACATTTTCTGCACTTTCTTCTTGGCGATTAAAAGCATTATTAATGGGGTCATCCTCAGTCTGACCGCTAATTTCTTCCGGTTCAAGGGGAGCCGCTTCCTTATCCTCATCAAGATTGATAGAACGAGGAGGTTCTTTTGCATGAGACAAATCAATAAGTGGTTTTGGTTGTTCGGGAGTCATTATTTGCTAAATCATGTACTTTTCTTTATGGTTAAATTTATTTTGCTTTCAAACATCTTTCTTGAGAATGAAACTACGTATATTAATGATGTATAAAGGGCATAAAAAAGTATGGCATTAATTTTAGCTCTCGATTTTGGCGGAACTAAGCTGGCGGCAGCATTGGTAAATGTTGGTTCAAGAAAGTGGTTACGTTATGAACGTCGTCTATCGCCAGTCGATGCAGATGCTAACACTGACTTAGAAATTATGCGATCGCTCATTTACTCTTTGTTAGAAGATGCAAAACCTGCTGCCATCGGTGTCAGCTTCGGCGGCCCAGTAGATGCTTCCACGGGGACAGTGCGACTATCTCATCATGTCCCTGGATGGGAAAATATTCCTCTCAAAAGGTTGCTAGAGGAGGAGTTTGGTGTTCCTGTTGGTGTAGATAATGATGCTAACGTTGCTGCTTTGGGTGAACACCGTTTTGGTGCGGGACAGGGATACGAGAGCCTGTTTTACATTACTGTCAGCACTGGCGTGGGTGGTGGTTGGATACTCAATGGCCAGCCTTGGCGGGGTGCTGGTGGGATGGCTGGCGAAATTGGACACGTGGTTGTAGATCCGGCTGGGCCAGTATGTTTATGCGGTAAGCGGGGATGTGTGGAACGTTTGGCGTCGGGGCCTTATATGGCACAAAATGCAAGAGAAATTTTAGAACTTGAACCGCAGAGGCGCGGAGGACTCAGAGATGGGGAGGTTTTGAGGGGTTTGGTGGGCGATAATTTAACGTTACTGACAGGACAGTTGGTAAGTGAGGCGGCGGCGGCTGGGGATGATTTGGCTAAGGAAGTTTTGCACAAAGCTGCTTGGGCGCTGGGTGTGGGTATTGGCAATGTAGCGAACTTGATGAATCCGCAGCGCTTTGTGTTGGGAGGTGGTGTCACGAAGGCGGGGGAGTATTTTTGGCAAGTGGTGCGTCAAGTGGCGCGGGAGACGGCTTTACCGGAAGTTGATTTTGAAATTGTGCCGGCGGTTCTGGGAGATGATGCGCCTTTGTGGGGTGGTGTGGCTTTAGCAGAAATGGGGATGTCTTGAAAGCTAAAAAGGCGATCGCTTTGCTGTAGAGATTTTATGTGTACGATTGCATTATTTAACCTAAACCAATCAGGCAAACCAGTTAGGAGTAACATATATAGCAAGCAATAAAAAGTAGCAAATTACCTTCCCGGTTTTCGCCTGTAATGCCCATTTAAATTCACCAGCTTACCATTTCTCTCATAAGGCCCGATATATACATAATCACTTGTATTAGAACGCCAACTATAGGAACTTGAGTCGCTTCATCAAAAACGCTAACTTTTACACTACTTGAGTTTAGTACTGTAGAAGGTTTATTTTCAGCGCTTTCTTTATCTGAGGTATTCAGCCCTGGAACGTGAGTTGCAGCCCCATAGCCTATAGTCAACAAGAGAAATCCAGTCAGGGCGTACCAAATAGGTTTCGGTATATTACTCAGATCCATATAGTTGGCAGATGCGGGTGTGTATTGATTAGCAAAGCTAAATTCTAAACATACTTATACTACCGCACGGCAAGGATAGTTTATGGAGTCTTCACGAAACAAGCTCACTTGTGAAAAACTGGTTAAGAATGTGACGAAATTGAAAAATCACTAATCGTTTCATTATTACTGTTGAATATTTTGACGAAACTCTCTAATAGCTTCCAAGGGAGACGATAACAAAACACAACGATTGAGCAGGGATAAATCTAATTCTGCTAATAGCTCACTTTTAACAACTTTCTCATATTCTTGTTCTCGCAAGCAGTAAACTTCAATTGTGCCATCTTCACAAAACCAAACCTCTGGAACTCCCATCAATTTGTACTTCTGTAACTTTATGGGACTACCGCTAGTAATCACTACTTCAACACAGAGGTCTGGTACAGGTTTGTCGTTTCCAAAGCAATAAGATAAGTCAGCTTGATATTCTACTATCTTGGGAACAATCTGGCTAAAACTCCCACTGGGGAAAAATTCAATACCCTTGACTTCAAAATAAATAATCAGAAGTGCAGCAATTAAACACTTAATCGCCTCATGAGGCTTACCAATAGTCACTATTTCTAAGACTCCATCACAATAAAATAGCCTCACACCTGGCACATTTTCAAAGCTGGCTTGAATCGCTTTAAACTGTTCCCAACTTAATCCATGCCGAAAGAAGCGTTGTTCTTCTGGTAAGTTAACAGCATTTTCTAACGTTTGAGTCATAATATTTTTTACTCTCTTAGTTAGTACTCAAAAAAATTATCTCATTTCCATTTTAAGTCAAAACCAAATTATCTCGATGAATCGCAGTTTCCACACCTGGATAACCTAAAATCGTGGAAATTTCTCGTGAATGGCACCCACGAATCTTTTGCAGTTCATTGCTGTTGTAATTCACAAGTCCTCTGGCAATTTCGTTACCGTTGCTGTCACATAATTGCACCGCATCCTGTGTGTCAAATTCTCCTTCTACGGCTTTAATTCCAGCAGCTAATAACGATTTTCCCCCTAGAGAAATTGCCGCGATCGCACCTTCATCTAAATACAATTTTCCCGCAGGTAGCAGACCGTAAGCTATCCAACGTTTACGCGCCGAAGTTGGTTCTGGTTGCGGTTCAAAATGCGTCCCAATAAGTTCACCTTGGATAATTTTTTCTATATTTCGGGGAAATCGCCCTTGAGTAATTACAGTCCGCACTCCAGCTGCGATCGCAATCCTCGCAGCCGAAATTTTTGTCACCATCCCACCAGTACCCCACTGAGAACCTTGGGAACCTATTTGTAATTGAGCTAATTCTTTAATGCTACTAACTAGAGCGATTGGCCGCGCATCTGGCACAGAACGCGGATCGGCTGAGTACAACCTATCGACATCGGTGAGCAAAAATAGCCAATCTGCTTCTACTAAGCTGGCAACTAATGCCGAAAGCGTGTCATTATCACCAAATTTTAGTTCGTCTATTGCTACGGTATCATTTTCATTG
Source organism: Nostoc sp. (assembly GCA_041743605.1). Taxonomy (GTDB): domain Bacteria; phylum Cyanobacteriota; class Cyanobacteriia; order Cyanobacteriales; family Nostocaceae; genus Nostoc. The sequence continues at coordinate 15,799 of JBGTMK010000833.1, read as the reverse complement.
ACTATGGGGATCACTCCCAGTCCCAGTAATTCCTGAAAGGTGTTGTAGGCGTTGAGATAGCGGCTGCGCTGTACTAAGTCACTACGAGTCAATAATACTTGAGCGATCACCTGTTGTAAGGTAGTAAATAAATCATCATATATACGGATTAGCCTACCTTGTCCAACTGCTGCTACAGCCTGTTTGAGTGCGATCGCTTTAGGACGTTCAGTTAAGCCTAACCGCCCACAACCCACCCCCACAGCGCCAGAGGAAACCAAAATCACCCGATGTCCTTGGCGTTTTAAATTACAAAGTGTCTCCACCAAGGTAGCGATGGTAGAAAGTGCTAATTGTCCCGTTTCTGGTTGAGTTAGGCTAGATGTGCCGATTTTGACAACAATTGTTTTAGTCATTGGTCACTAGTCATTGGTCATTAGTCATTAGTCATTGGTCATTAGTCATTGGTCATTAGTAACTGACGAATGACAACGGACAAATGACAACGGACAAATGACAAATGACTAAAACAATTGTAAAGCGCCAATCCCTCTATGGTGAAGGTTGACGCTTTACGGGGTATATTTACTTAGTATGAGTTAGGGTCTTTTTTGGCTGACCCCATGTTATTAATACTTATGATCCCCGATTTTTTGGTTCCAGTAAGATTCCTTAACCATTTCTTTAGATTTACTTTCCTGACGACTTCTCAACTTTTGTGAATCTTAGTTTTCTTGGGGGTAATAGAGGCTCCCAGAATTTCAGATATCCAAACTTCAAAGTTGCGGATAGGATGAGAGCGGAGAGCCGCATCGGCATGAACAATCGGCTCGACTAAAATGGTAAACATTCCCAGGCGATTACCTGCTATGACATCGGTAAACAAGCGATCGCCTACCATTCCCACTTGATGCACTGGTAGATCCATTCCCCTAAGTGCTGCTCTAATTTTGCGTCGGGAAGGCTTGGCTGCACCCAAATAGTAAGGCAAGTTGAGCGATCGCGCAATTCCACCAATTCTTACTTCACTGAGGTTGTTACTAACCAAGCACAATGCAGTACAGGTGCGGATTTGCTCTACCCACTCTCGTAGTTCAGGGGAAGCTATCCCTACTGTAAAGGGTACCAAAGTTTCATCCACATCCAATACCAGCCCTTTAAGCCCGTATTTTTGGATAATATCTGGTGTTAGGTTCAACACTGAACCCTCTAAAATTAAGTCAGGCTGTAAAAGATTGTTCCAGACCATAGTCAACAGTCAAATGTAGATAGCTAAGACAAATGAGCATAATCCAATATAGTTTAGTTAGTCGAACTCCATCCTGGAATATCTCCCTGAACACTTTGAGATAAAATCCCTAAAATCTTATCTATTTCTTTGATGTAATAATTACTCAAATCAATAAATATATCGTTTTCTTCTAACTTCAAAAATTTCCAAATATCTCCTGTTGTTACTGCACCGTAAATTTTTCTGATTTCATTCCCTTCTTGTTGATTAAACAGCTGTGCTGCCAGCATGGCTGCTGCACATTGACCTAATCCACCTTTGATATTTTCATTTTTGGCTTCAATAATAACCACCACAGGCACGTTAATTGTTAGTTGCTCTTTAGAACGACTGATGATAAAGTCACAATAGCCATTTAGACCGTTTTCTGGATCTACATTAAAATCTGTTCCTGAAAACAAACTAATTGGATAATTAGCCCTGCGTCTTACCTCCAACAATATTGGAGTGATAATCATTTCCGAACGAGCTTTTTCAGTGTTAATTGCTAAAGCTAATTCTGTTGTTTCTTCTAAGGAATTTTTGAGTTTTTCACTTGCCTGTAAAGGTTCTATATCAGCACATAAATCAGTTTCTTCATCAATGCGGATGCTGAATGACTTTTTAAATTTACTTAATGTAAAATCGCTATAAGCCATTTTCAGCACCTCATACTAATTTGGGATTTTAGATAATGGAATTAAAAATCCCTACCAAAATGCTTTTTTCAGGATCTTAAACAATATTAATTGTCCCAATTTAGTGTTAATGTTTCATTGCTTCAAACACTTAATGGGACATAATAACAGGTTTAAGTAGATTTTGATTAAAATGAAAATTTACAATTAAAAAATTCAAAATGTTACATTTTCATTTTGAATTTTTAATTTTATTCCACTTCATTAAAAAGGTGTTCTTCTAACAGAGGCTGTACTTGGCGAAACTCCTCTGGAGAAAGTAATTCAGGTTCGCCTGTTTTTGCTATCCGTGCAAAAAATAACAGAGGATCGAGAGGTGTATAAATTGCATACTCTTGATCTTCGTCATAGAAGCTAGCGAGTAGCTGTAATTGCTCAGGCTCTAAATCTTCCCCTTCGTCTTCGATTTCTAAGGTGAACAGTTCTGATTCTTCAACTGGCGGTAAATCACCTTCAACTGTCAGAGCATAGGCTGTGTTCTTCAATATCAGGTTCTGCTCAGATAGTACAGCTTGGGCATTAGCAAAAATTTGCTCAATGATGGTGTCGTCTTCTACCAGAACCGCCTCTTCTTCCTCACCGTCACCTTCCCAAGAAAAAATTTCTACAGGTGAGTCTACAGGAAGAAGTAAAACGTATTCTTGCTCATCAACCTCAAGCCGATGCTCTATGTAACAGTCGAGCGATCGCCCTTTGTCATCGGTTAAAGTGATGGAACCCGCATGAGCGTTATCATTTTCTTCAGGAAATGGAGGGGAAAACATAGCCGAAATGTAAAAATTTAATAAATACCAGCAACTTGGAAAATCGCTTCACTATCATTAATGACAGATTATGTCAATCAAATAGCTTTATACGTAGATACAACTGCTGGCTAATCGTTTTCAGAATATCATGTTAAAAGGTATCAATATTCAATAGCCGCAACTGAACTCCGGCAGTTAGCACGCTTCACATCCAGCCATTGTTGTAAAATCAAAGCAGCTGCCTTGCGGTCAATCAAACCTTTATGGCGTGACGGGGAGCGGTTTTCAGCTATCAGCAGTTGCTCTGCTTGAAATGAAGTTAATCGCTCATCCATATATTCCACAGGCAGTTTTAGTGCTTTAGAAAGTCTTGTAGTAAATTTCTGAACTTGACGAGCCTGAAATCCTATTGAGCCATCCATTGAATAGGGTAAGCCCATAACTAGAACTTGCACCTCGCGTTCATTAACTAGTTGTCGGATTTGCTCGACATCCTGCTCAAAAGATGTACGTTCAATAGTGGTGATCCCCGTGGCAATTAAACCCGTGCGATCGCACCCAGCCACACCAATCCGCTTGCGACCGAAATCTAGTCCCAACGCTGAAATAAACGGTTTTCCTTGCCCTTGGGATATCACAACTAATTCTCCTGCTGTACATCTACTGATTCAGCAATCGGCGATGCTTCCATGTTAGGGTTTTTTACCGAAAAGTTAATCGGTTCTGACTTACTTGGCAGTGGTTTCTCTGAGGATGGCAGTTTTCCTGGTTGTATCCATGACATTCCACCTGGTATGGGTTTACGAGCCGGTTGTAACCCTTGTAGCATATCAGTCCACTGGATTCCTTCTAAGGAGACGAATTTAGACTCCCGTAGCTTGTGCCACACAGAGCGAGACATAACCAATGTATGTTCTATGCGTTTTGCCCCAATTCGCTCCAAATACTCTTCTCGCTCTGCCTGATAGTCTGAGGAGGCTAGCTGTAACCCTTGCTGGGGAAAATCTTGGGCAATGCGAGCCAGTTGAGATAGTAATTCTGGATACAGCCAGGTGTAGGCAGGATGAACTGTCAGTGTTGCAGCATGGGGAACTTCACCCTTACGGTCAAGTTGCACCTGAAAATAGCCGATCGCAGCTTTGCGTTGGGGTTCAAACACATAACCACTGACTACTTCTGTTTTGGTCAGCCATTGCTTCACTGCATCAGTTAAAGCGCCGAACAAGCTGGTTTTAAAGTCGCGGGTATTGCGGTCAAAAACTTGACGTACCAAAGGTGGCATTGATGCCGTATCTAGTTGATATAGCAATTGGGCGTCAGCGTTACTTACTGGCAAGAGGTTGGGCAAATCTGGCTCTGCTTGTGCCAATTCAGCCAGTAATTCTGGACTAATTTCCCAGTAAGTCATTTCTGCCAGACGCTGGAATCCATTTTGTCGATATAGTGCCAGCGCCTCAATGTCGTTGATATTAACTTCCAGTAGCCAAGTGCGAGCTTCCAAAATCGACTCAAAGCAATGACGCAAAAGTTGCGAGCCAATTCCTTGTTTATCAACACCACGCTCTAGTAGCACTTGATCAATCCGCCAAGTGCTGCGTGTCCGGTTAAAGGGTGACACTTGAATCATTCCTAGAAGCAACCGCCCTTGCTCTGCGACATAAGCACAGAGGCGATACTGGAGCGGGTTAGGAAACCAACTCAAAAACTTGAGTAATCCATACCAGCGACGCAGCCTTTGCATCTGGCTGATGGCAAAACCTGCTCCCTTCGGAGTGAGGGCTGCGAATGACTCTTGAGTTATGCGCTCAATGCCGTCCAGATCCCGGTATTGGACTGGTCGGATAATAACGCTGAGGTTTCTGGGAAGTAATGAAGTCATTTTAATTCGAGCCGCCATTTAGCCTTAACTAACTGCTCTTCAAAGGAACTGCTGCAATAATATTAACTACTTTCTGCCCCTTACTATTGCGCCAAAAGGGTGATTTTAGTAACTTAATACTTAAAAAAGCAGAAAAAGCAGACCTTGTGAGAACACCATTGGCATTAACCCAACAACATCTGCCTTTATTTTATTTGAATTTTGATTAAAATTTGTATATATTTACAGCCCTTGTCGAGAAACTAGCTTTTCAAAGTGGGCTTGAGTTTGATGGAGTAACTGCTGGCGACTATCTACCAGTGTTTGCTTCAGGGTTGGAACAAGATTGCGAGCTTGCAGAGTCATGTGAAGTTGCAGGTTGGCGACATATTCACTGAAATCTTGATTCACTTCATCTGCGCCCGCATCTGTTAATAAATTTGATTCCATTGCCACTGTGTTCTCCTGTGTTAATCCTATGCTGTCTCTCTTCATGACCAAAAACTATCACGTTGTTTGGACTAACTTCTTAATTTGCAATGAAGTTTAACGCTTCTTAGGGATAGCGATCGCTTAAAATCTCAAACCAACACCACCTTGTACAGAGATAGCTGTACCACTGCTACCACGGTAGGCATCAAAAGCAATGATGGCATTGCCAAAAAGCACAGTGTTGCTGTTTGGGATCATATAATCAATGCCCGGTTGTAAAGCAAAACTAATTTTGTCACCCACAGGAGAAGATCCACCACCACCAGCCAACACCAACCCAGCGCCCAGGTAAGCATCAGCTTGCCAGCTAAGAGGAAAATCGTAGGAAACCGTTGGTACAACTGCCGTATTACGGCCAATTAACACTTGGGCACGCAGTGAAATCGGTGCTTCCAAAAGCTTGTAACGTCCCGCTATCACCCCTCCCAGTTGAATTCCATCGGTAATACCAATAGTGGGACCGATACCGACATAACTGCCATAAGCTACTTGAGCTTGTGCTGGCTTCGTACTTACCAGGCTCAAAACCAAGCCAGCCCCCAAAACTGAAACCAAATATGGAATATATTTCATAACCTAACTCCTCACACCAATCTGTCATTTGTCATTTGTCATTTGTCATTTGTCATTTGTCATTTGTCATTGGGCATCGGGCATTGGGCATCGGTTATTCTCTTTGTCCCCTTGTCCCCTTGTCTCCCCCTGCCTCCCCTGCTCCCCCTCCATTCTACGGGCAACGGGGATGAATGCCTCCTTGAGTACAAATGTATGCTAATTGCTTGGCATCTAAATTTTTGGCTTGAGAAAAATCAACACCTTGGACTACGGCAGATATTGAGCCTAAATCTGGGGTTTGGACAAATTGATCTGCTGGATCTTGTTTGCTAGGGGCAAGAATTGCTCCCTTAAAATCTGCTCCAGTAACATTCGCCCCCCGTAAATCTGCAAGACTCAGGTCGGCATTTTGCAAATTAACGTTTTCCATTTGGGCAGAACGCAAAACAGCACCAGCTAAACGAGTAGCGCTGAAATTAGCATTGCTAAGATTAGCACGATCTAAATAGGCTCCTGACAAATCTGCCCCTTGCCAATCAGTGTTAGTTAAGTTGGCAAAGGATAATTGTGTACCTATAGCAGTGACGCGACCTAAACGTGCAGCGTACAAATTGGCTTCGTTCAATTTAGCATCACCTAAATCAGCCCCAGTTAAGCTAGCTTTTTCCAAAACTGCGTTTCGCAGATCGGCTCCTACTAGTTGAGTGCTGTTGAGTTTAGCCTCATATAGACGTGCGTTAGATAAGTTGGCTCTGTTGAGAGTAGCGCGGCTCAAATCGGTACGGTTCATCAAGACGCGACTGAGGTTAGCATCAGTCAGATTGGCTTGTTGCAACTGAGCTTGGCTTAAATCAGCCATCACATCGTCGTAGGTATCCCAACGTCCATCTTCACCCACACCCCGAAAACGGCTACCCTTAAAGCTGCCTTGGTTAAGATTTGCAGATTTAAACTTAACTCCTGATAAATCAAGATTGTCTAGTACCAAGTTGAAGAAGGAACTTCCGGGAGTACCGCTTTGACCTAATTGGGTGCTACTAAGGTCAAGACCCTCAATTTTACCGCTGTAAACAGAAAGAATCTTGTTGATCGTCCGCTGATTTCTTTGTAGCCGTCCTTGCCGTAATTCCCGCTCTTCGGTTGCAGTGCTACCCACAGACTCCAGTTCACTAACCAAAAACTGATTCTTATTTTTTAATTCGGGGATGGCGGGGGGGCCGACAGTTGTCAAAGCTTGTTGAATCGTATCCAGTATGCTGGGGTTGGTTTCGCTAACTAAGAGATCCGCCAAAAATTTGATGGACTGTGGATCATTAAGACCACCCATAGCCAGAATTGCACTTTGGCGTTGCTCATTAGTCGCCCCAGAGTTGGGACTCAATTGTTTGACAATTTCAAGGAACTGTTGGCTATTAATTTGCTGAGTTGCTCGCTGGGATTGTTGAATTTGGATATAAACTTGAGTGCCTATTAAAGTTGCCAACACAGCAGTCATACTCGTCAGCCCTACCCCAAACAAGGTTAGATTGGGATTTTGCTGTATCCGTCGCCACAGATTAGGCGACTGATTGATTGGGACTGCTGCTAACTCTCCATTTACCTCTTGCCATTCTTCTGCTTCATCATTACCATCAGCAGACTGAGCTTGTCTGTTGCTCGCTAAAAGTGTATCTATTGTATGAGTTCCTGCGAGTTGATTGTGCAGTGCGCGACGCCCCCGACGCGAAGGTAAGCCTATTCCTTCACCCACAATCATTAACAAAGACAAAAATGTGAATAATCCTAAATTTGGGAAAGCAAAGCTGTAGCGCCACAGCAAATAGGCGATGGAAATGGGTACAGTCCAACGCCCAACTCCTTCTCTAATCACAACTGCCCCCAATCCAGGCGGCTTCCCTTGCTCGTTAACAACCCGCACTTTTAACCAACGTTTAGGAATTGTGCTACCAGTTTTAGCTAGTAAATACAATTGCCACCAAGAGAGAGTTACAGGCGCTAACAGGGCGATTGTCCACAAAATATTAGTCGGCCATGCTACGTTACGGATGCCATAGCTTACAGGTAAAGCTAGGGGTCTAGCGATCGCTCTTTCTGTTACTACCAGCACAGGATTAAGCGGCACTCGGTTCAGATCACTTCTAGAATTGGCATAGACACCAATGCCGAAGGGAATCAACCCACTGGCAACTACTAGTGTAATTTCAGCTGCCCAAGCAGCAAAACGTCTACTGGCTAGTAGTAGCGAACTGGCTCTTTCTGGTTGCTTTGACTGACCAGATTGATTACTTCTCCTGACAATTGGTGTCGTCATTGTATAATTTCCTTTGACATTATTTCTACGCCGCGATCGGCACAATTAAAATATACTCAGTAGACTCAGCTAATCAGCAAAAAGAAAAGCATATTGAAACAGAATTGAAGAGTAATCAGTCAGGAACCTTGTGTATTCTGGCTCCTGACGATCATAACTCCGGGCAAAGTGCCAAGTAAATGCATATCAACTATTGCTTACGTTGAAAGCTAGTAGACACAAAAAATTTGTATCCAACATACACTAACACTGCCAAAAGTGCCAGACTGATTACAGATGCAACTAGTTTAAACACTGCTTGCAACATCGCCAAGCCTACTAGCACCGTCACACCCGAAACTACCAGCTTTTTTGTTCCAGATAAGCTGTTGAACCAAATCTTAAATCGCTCCAGTTGCAAGTTCAAGTTAGCAAAAACAGACTGAGGCGTTTGTTTTGGCTCTTGTGGCTGGGAAACCACCCCAGGTGGGGAATTAATTTCTGCCTCTAGCTTATCGAGACGACGCTGTAAGTCTTCTTCTGGTTGAGGATTCATCAATCTTTTTTACCTCATCTAGCACACTTATTCGACAACAGACTAATTAAATTCTATTTTTGGGTTGTCTTAGTGATTTTAGCTAATGTCTGTGCTTGTAAGACCTTTCTGCACAGGGAAAAATTATGTTTTTTTCTTGTTGCCTTCCAGACACCAATTGTAGAGACGTTGCAATGCAACTTCTTTACACACATCCATCAAATCTTCACAAACAATCCTGAGTTGAATGGTATTGCTTTATACGGCAGGTTTGGGAACTAAGACGGATTGCTGTCGTCTATTAAATCAGACCATATAACAATATTGCTCTAGAAAAATCTACAACATTAATTAAAATGAAAACGCTTAGGCTACTTACAATTGTTCCCACAGCTTTGGCGATGAGTTTGGTTTTCGCTGAGGCTAATTTGGCACAGACACCAACAATTCAAATTAATCGGAATTTACAAACAGATCCACTGGTTTTGAACGGAAAGTCTGGGGGAACTATCAAAAGTAATTGTGGTAATATTACCACTGAACCCAATCAAGTTATACAGGTTACAGAGTCACTACCTTATTTGCGATTAACAGTAGAGAGTCAAGGGAAGCCAACGCTTTTGATAGACGGGCCAGGGGGACGCTTTTGTGTCTTAGCAGATAGCTACTCTGGAGGAAAGCCAGAACTTTCTGGTTATTGGCAAGCAGGAAAATACTCGCTATATGTGGGCGAACTATCCCAACGAGAGTATGGTTACACTCTCTCAATTTCGCAAAAAAATAAATAGTCATTGGTCATTGGCATTCTTGACAAGTCAAAGTCATAGACAATTTGTGAATAAGTAATAGTGCTTAAAATTTGGTCAAAAACGGGGTAGAAAACACAAATTTTAGGAAGGCGATCGCTTTGTCTTTAAACGTATCCCTCACTATTTCCCCGAAAAGTCACTACGAAAGTTAGTTTAATGCTTTATTCGAGTTTTTTGAGTACAAATACTCACTGAAAAAATAATTTTATCTTAATGTGTAAACAATTAGTCATTAGTCAAGTTACTAATGACCAATGACTAATGACTAATCTTCCAGTGATTGGGCTGGAACTTCAACAGCAGTGACATCAATTGTGCCTTCTGGTGTGAAGCGCTGAAAATGACTATCTTGAACTAACAGTGATTCCCCACAATTAGGACACTGTAACTGACTGTTATTTAAACCTGTAAATTCATATTCACAGACGGGACACTGATCGGCAACCAAGTTGCGTTGCAGCCACCAACGAAAGCCAAAAAAAGCCACAATGGGTGCCAAAAACAGCAACCCGACAATAATTAGTAACGAATTAACCAACCAACCTAAGCCTAGTGATGCCAGCAACCAAATAACTGCTAGCAGGGTGAGCCAAGGCCGGAGATTTAAAAGATTCAATTGAAATGACTTAAAGCTCATTTTTTAAATGCCGTCCTGCTCTCCTTCTAGGATAGCGATTTTAGTCATTTTTTATTGGGACTCAAAACTGAGAATAAAAGCATTTTTTGCAAGTGCTGTTGGAAAGCATCTATGCCAAACAGAGCGATCGCCTGTTCTCTTAGCCACTCTCCATCACATCGCTGGTCATCCCCTTGAAGCATTTCTATACAAGCTGCTGCCACAGCATCAGGACTGCGGTGTGGTACTCGCCATCCTAGTTTACCATCTTGCAAAGGGTCAGCGGAGCCATCGTCATCACCAGATAATACAGGTACTCCACAAGCCATTGCTTCTAGATAAACAATGCCAAAGCCTTCTTGTGAAGGCATAATGTAGGCATCCGCAAGGCGGTAATGTTCCATTAATTCTTCTGTGGCAACGAAACCAGCAAACACGACGCGATCGCTCACACTTAAATCTATTGCTAGCTGCGCCAATCGTGGTTGGTCATCACCGCGACCAATTACCAAATATTTGACTTCTGGGAAAACTTGAGCGATTTGTGGTAATGCCCGAATTGTGACATCTACACCCTTGTAAATATCCCCTGACCATAATCGTGCTACTGTCATTAATACTTTAGCACCAGTTAAGCCATACTTGTGGACTAATTCTGGCTGTTTGGAACCAGGAGTAAATTTATCCCCGTCAATTGCACAAGGCATCATTTGTACCATTTTCGGGTTTAGACCATTAGCAACACAAGCGCGATCGCGACTGTAGCGACTAATTGTCCAAATTCCAGATGCTGATGTCAGGGCGCGACGTTCTTGATTTTTCAGCGGTTCCCAGACTTCTTTACCGTAAGTTAGGACGATGTAAGGAATCCCCAAGGGTTGGCAAAGAGTTTGTACTAATACTGCTAAGTTAATGTGGCCGCAGAAAACTTGCTGCGGACGGCTTTGCAACAAACACTTAAGTAAAGCTGCTACCATTTTCAGCCTCCCCAAATGAGGAGACTGATTTTTAAAGTAATGAAATTTTAAGTTCTCGTCTTCAAACAGATTTAAGCTATCTGGGCTATCTCGCAGTAAAAATACTTCTGCCTTGTAGTCTTTGCTCAATCCCAAATAGGCACGAAAAATATCTTTTATATATGATTGGATACCACCTTCGTGGGCAAAAATTTCTAAGAACACGAAGACATAGTTAGTCTTTTTGTTGACTTTATCACCTAATTTGAGGTCTTTTGTCACTGTAGTAATATGCATATTAGATATTTACACTCGCGGTAAGGGTGCGATGCCTGCGGCAAGGACTTCATCCAACGCACCGCTTTTTAACCGTTCCAAATCTGTTGCTACCATTTTTTCTAAAAGCTTCTCAAAGCTCACTTGGGTTTCCCAGCCTAGGTTTCTTTTAGCTTTACTAGGGTTAGCTACTAGTTGAAAATGCTCATCTTGCCGCAATAAGCTAGTATTTAGAACTACATATTGTGTCCAATCCAATCCGACACATTCAAAGGCTGTGGCAACTAAATCTCTAACACTGTGCAGTTTCCCAGTGCCAATCACATATTCTTCTGGTTCATCAACTTGCAACATTAGCCACATGGCTTCTGCGTAATCTCCAGCAAAACCCCAATCGCGTTTGGCCTCTAGATTACCCATTTCTAAGGTGTCGGTTAAACCCAATTTAATCGATGCGGCTGCCAAAGAAACTTTTCGGGTGACAAACTGGGGTGCCCGTAAAGGAGACTCATGGTTATATAAAATTCCGCTACAAGCAAATAGTCCATAGCGCTGTCTGTGATGCACCATTGTCCAGTGAGCGTGCATCTTGGCCGCAGCATAGGGATTTTTGGGACGAAAAGGAGTTTCTTCATCTTGAGGCGAGAGCAATACATCGCCAAACATTTCTGAACTGCTAGCTTGATAAAATCTGGTAGACAAACCAACTTTTCGTATTGCTTCCAAGAGCCTAGTAGCTGTACCAGTTATTAGATCCAGGGTTCCCAATGGGTCGTTCCAGGAGTCGGGTACAAAACTGGGAGCCGCTAAATTATAAATTTCTTGGGGACGTAGTTGCTCAACGGCGGTCAGTAGCGCCGCACTATCCCTCAAGTCAACCGTAAAAATTTCTACCTGATTTGCTAGTTTTCCTAGTTTTGTCAAATTAGGTTGTCGATGCGGAGGTACTAATCCTACAACTCGATAACCATGGTTGAGGAGCAAATGGCTGAGATAGTAGCCATCTTGACCAGTAATTCCTGTAATTAGGGCTGTCTTAGTCATATTTTTTTGTCCCCTATTCTCTCTATCTCTTTAAGCACTAAATGGCACTTGTTGGAGAACAAAAATTAATCCTCTCAACACTGCTGACAAATCTTAACAAGGGAGCTAATGTAACTCGAATGCTATCTTTACTGTATTCACTAATTCTTTTTATACAAAAACATTTTTTAAGAGTTTACAAAAAAATTATAATTACTAAGCAATTTCACGTAAAAAATATATTACTCCAGTTTAAATAATATTGAAAAGGAGTATACTCTTATCAATCAAATAACAATACACTTCAGCAAAAGCTGCTTCGGGTATCAGAAGTTTTTTACCTTCTTTTACCCTTGACTGTTTTACTTTTGTGCTTCTACACAGTATTTGACAATGAGCAGACAATTTCTAGCATCTGCACCACGTTCGTATACAACACGGTCAGCCAAGCGCCGGAGGAGAAACCATCCATATCCACCTACTTGTAGAGTACCTGGGGCTGGTTCTGCGATCGCATCAGGATTGAAAGGTTTTCCATAATCCCAAATTCTAATCTCTAGTCGGTCAATCCACAGATAAACTTGAATATCAATGGCTGTTTCCGGGGGTAAAGCATGATGAGCGTGACGAACAGCGTTGGTAAAGCCTTCTGCTAATGCCAAATTGAGGCGATCAAGTTGGGTTTTTGACCAGCCAAGTTGAGATAAGTGTTGCAGACAAAATTGCTCAAACCACTCTTGCACCTGGTTTAAAAGCCTGAGTTCGCTCTTAACCGTCAGATGGTCTTGCTGCACTATACTAAGCATTAACTGTGACTTGAATATAAGTAAACCCAAGTTGCTAGTTATTAAATTTTGCGCTGATAGCAAAATTTCTCTGACATAGAAAAATCTAAATTTACATATTCTGTGTACCAAAATACAAAACATGAAGGATTTTGGCATTCGGAGGGTTGTAACTAGCAACTTACGTTAAGTAAGTAAAAAATGTTTGTATTTGTTTACTCTTGGTGATTTGAGATTCTGGAATAGTTTTTCCATTCCAAATTTCAGATCCTAGATGTAATCTGAACTCTTGAAGAAGAAAAGAATTCAGAATTCAGAATGCAATCAGTGAGGGATACTATGCGGGTTCTTGCTACAGACTCAAGACTATCTTGTTAACCACTAAAGAAATCATATTTAGTGGTTTAGTGGGATACTTAAACCCCTTTATGTTCAGATGCTATCTAGGAGACGCTGGGCGGAAGTTGCTTCACCCTAGGGTAAGTGGACTCGCTTTGGTTGGCATTATCCACTTTTTCGTGACGCTGGTAGACTCACTATCGCTGTGCTATCAGAATTTAATTCTGTTAGTGGTAGCGGGGCGTTTAGCCCATTATGGATTCTGACTCCTGAATTCTTTCCTGTTAAAATTGACGCCTGTTAATTGTTTTCAAAAGCACATCTGCATCTGCTCTTGAAACACACAGGCGTCAAAGCACTTTGTGGTGACTAGTTTAGAATAGTCCCAAAGTCAAAGATTTATCCAATGGCAAAGCAGCACCAATACCTAGCCACAAGGTGACAAGAGTACCAAAGAGGAATACTGTGGTTGCAACTGGACGGCGGAAGGGGTTTTGGAACTTATTCACGTTCTCAATAAATGGAACGAGGATTAGACCAACTGGTACCGAACCCATTGCTAACACTCCTAAAAGTTTGTTAGGAAGCGATCGCAAAATCTGGAAGACTGGATACAAGTACCACTCTGGTAAAATTTCCAATGGTGTGGCAAAAGGATTTGCTGGTTCACCGGTCATCGCAGGATCTAGCACAGCTAGAGCCACAATTGCAGCGAAGGAACCCATAATCACAATTGGAAAGACGTAAAGTAGGTCATTAGGCCAAGCGGGTTCACCATAGTAGTTGTGACCCATGCCTTTAGCCAGTTTAGCTCTTAACTGAGGATCGCTCAGGTCAGGTTTTTTTTGTGTTGCCATTTTGAAATATGCTCTCCTGCTTAAGTTAAATTAAAGCATTTGTGAAAGCTATAAGCTACTAGGCAACCAGAAGGCAGTAAACAACGTTTGTCTATCTATAGTCAAGTGCCTGGAGGTTTTCTATAGCTTTAGGCTTCAGATAGAAGTGTTTGTTTTTTGGAACTTATGGTAGTTTAGTTTCTTCTGTTTCATAAGTTTAAAACAAACAACTTCATCTGAAAACTGACAAATATTGCCTTTCGCTAATAGCTGAGATTACAAAGGCCCGGAAATGCCTTGCTTGCGGATCATCAAGAAGTGAAACAGCATGAAGACTGCAATCAACCAAGGCAGTACAAAGGTGTGGGCGCTGTAATAACGAGTTAGTGTTGCTTGACCAACACTCGAACCGCCGCGCAGCAGGTCGGAGATCAGAACACCAACCACGGGAATTGCTTCTGGTACGCCGCTAACGATTTTCACAGCCCAGTAGCCAACTTGATCCCAAGGTAAAGAATAACCGGTAACTCCGAAGGAAACGGTAATCACAGCCAGGATCACACCACTTATCCAGGTTAATTCGCGGGGCTTTTTGAAACCACCAGTCAGGTAAACCCGGAAGGTGTGCAAAATCATCATCAGCACCATCATGCTGGCAGACCAGCGATGGATTGAGCGAATTAGCCAACCGAAGTTTACTTCATTCATGATGTACTCTACTGAGGAGAAAGCCTCAGTGACTGTTGGTCTGTAGTAGAACGTCATGGCAAATCCAGTGGCAAACTGGATGAGAAAGCAAACCAGGGTAATTCCACCCAAACAGTAAAAGATATTGACGTGGGGAGGGACGTACTTGCTAGTGACATCTTCGGCGAGTGCCTGAATCTCCAGGCGTTCCTCAAACCAGTCGGAAACGTTGGCCATACAATCTCAAGTTCCTAAAAGTCGGTTGCGGTTGATAAATCCCGAAGTTCTGAATCGGCAGAAGCCTTTGCTCAGACTTCTCTCCCAAGTAGTAATTTTGGGATTTTAGTAAAGGAGAGTTTTTTTGTTTGCTTTTCAGCTTTAGCGTGCTAAGAGACTTCAGAAACTTTACACTCTGTAAAGATGGAATATATTGCGATCTCTTTACGCCCCTGCACAGAAAAAGGTGGACACAAAGTAGATTTTATCGTGTGCTGAGTGGATACAACGCATCAGTTGAGTGAACAACTTAATGAGAGAAATGCACCACTTCTATAAAAAAAGTAACATAATCGAGAGATAGATTTCATCAACAACAGAGGAAGTGGGCATTATCTAAGCAATTTGGGTTGAGGTGGAATTGATAATGGGGTTCATGAACAAACAAGTCTTTCGGGTTGGATTTTCATTGTTAATGGCGTTTTGGTTGGCTTTGGGTACGCTCACCCAGCCGGCGCTGGCTTTGACAACGGAACAAAAGCTGGTTTCGGAAGTTTGGCGAATTGTTAATCGCACTTATCTAGATGAGACGTTTAATCATCAAAACTGGGCGGCAGTAAGGCAAAAGGTTCTAGAGAAGCCGCTGTCTGACTCAAATGCCAGTTATGCGGCAATTGGGAGGATGCTCAAGAGCCTTGACGATCCTTTTACCCGCTTTTTAGATCCGGAGCAGTACCGCAGCTTACAGGTCAATACTTCCGGTGAACTGACTGGGGTTGGATTGCAAATTGCTCTAAATCCTGAGACTGGAAAGTTGGAAGTAGTCGCTCCCA
>JBGTMK010000832.1:0-6755 GCA_041743605.1 Nostoc sp. | reverse complement strand
GATCTGAATGAAGATATTTTAGACTTATCAATTCAGCCAGGAGAATTGCGAGAAAATATTGTGGTTACAGGTATAGAATTTGATAATTTTATCCCTGGATCTCTATTAACCTTTGAAAGTGGTGCGGCAATTCGTCTAACTTTTCACTGCGAACCTTGTAAGCGAATAGCCCACTTAGTAGAATCATTAAAAAGCATCCAATATAAAAGAGGAATTTTAGGCGTAGTTATTAAATCAGGTAAAATCCAAGTTGGTAGTAATTTTCAGCTTAAAACTAATGAATTTCCTGAATTATCTGAAAATCCATATCAACGATTTCTAAATTTTATCATCAAAATTCCAAGTGGAAAAGTAGTTACATATAAACAGATAATCAAAGGGATAGGAGTAGATAATAGTTATCTAAGAGCTATTCCTACCTACCTGAAAAAAACCTCGGCTACTGATTATCCGGTACATAGAATATTAGACTCTAAAGGCTATTTGATAACTTATGTTAATCAACAAAAAAATAAGTTAGAGGCTGAAGGAATTAAGGTTTTATCTGAAACAGATGTATTGGGAAACTTAAACAAAAATTTTGTAAATATTAAAGATTATCTATGGGAAGATTGCACTCTATATTTAGAATAGTACTGTTGGTTTCATAATATTTGTAATATAATCTGGTGTTTTGGAAAGGAAAATGCTTAGTTTCATCAAGACAATCCCTGATTTTTGATTTGTTTAGATGTAGCTTCCATAAAGTCAATAAAAACTTTTATAAGCTTATGAATTCCCTCGCTCCCTCCTGCAATTAAACCTCCTGTCAACAATGCATCTAAACAACGAAAAATAATTAATTGGATTGAATTATCTAACTCAATAACTACAAGTGGCTCGATTGAGCGAATACCTATTGCACTCATTAAAAGACCGAATAAAAGGGATGTCCATAGGGCAATTATTCGTGTATCAGATTTATAAGCCGCTCTTTGGCGCTCTTTTTCATTTATTTGATCAATTTGTGGTTTGAATATTTTTAACGAGTCTTGTTGATTTTGGGTAAAATTTTGAATTATTTGCTGTTCTAGACTCATTCCTTCAGGCGGTAACCCACTGATTTGATTTGATTCTAGAGAAGAAAACTGTTTCTGTTGGGATTCCATCAGTCTTATTTTTTCCGAGACTAGAGCCTTTTCTTGCCGAATACTAATATCTAATTGCTCGATAAATGAACCCCGCCAAGTAGTTAAAAAAACTTCTAAGGAACGTTCTAACAACAAAGAAATAAATAGTTGTAATGAGAGGACTTGGATAATATCATTAAGCCCAAATGGTTTTAAAACAAATGGTTTTGATGATAACCAAGTTGACAAAGTTACTACTAGAAAACTAATAATAATTAATACAATAAACAGAGGAGATTCTGGAGAAAGCTTTAGCAACGTATCTATACTCCTGTTTCACGTCACAATATTGAACACAGTCTAGAGGTGAGAACTACACCTGCTGAGTAACTTAACAACGTTAATTTGATAGAACAGTAAATAATTCAGTACTCAACCCTTTTTTTCAGGAGTGTGATGGCTATCTCACTGTGGGAGCGATGTCTTCTCTGCGAGAGGCTACGCGAACAACGGGCTACGCCTACGCATCTTGGTGGTAGCAGAGTAAAAAGTACTACTATACAAGCAAACACTAGAACACCGATTCCTAGTCAGAGACGAATGTACTAAGAAAAGATACAGCCCTTGCTCTGACTGGTTTCCAACCTAAAGGCTGGGAAACCATAGCTCCGACAGGTAACGAGGGAGGTAAGGGAGTGGATGGTTAGGTTTTTGATTATTGAATCGGTGTTCTAGGCTTCAAATGCGCTCTAATTTTGGACGGTAATCATCAATAGCGAGGTGATAATAACCGAACTTACAACAGGTTTAACTCTACATAATATAAATATGTAAGCACTAATTAAAGTGCGAAACCGATTAAAAAAAACTAACTGATGAGAGGAAGGGTTATGACACTAGTTCGTTGGAATCCTTGGAGAGAAATTGACACTCTACAACATCAAATCAATAGTTTGTTTGAAGATACTAGACTACCATCTGCATCGTCGGAAAGAGGCTTGAGCAAAGTTCCTGCTGCTGAATTACAAGAAACCGAAGATGCTATTTATCTGAAGCTAGAACTCCCAGGAATAGAAGCTAAAGACCTGGATGTGCAAGTCACAGAAAACTCTGTTTACGTTAGTGGCGAACGCAAGTCAGAAACTAAATCTGAGGAAAAAGGTGTTACCAGAAGTGAGTTTCATTACGGTAAGTTTCAACGCGTAATTCCTTTATCAACTCGGATTCAAAATACTAACGTTAAGGCAGATTATAAAGACGGCATCTTAAACTTAACACTGCCTAAAACTGAGCAATCAAAGAACAAAGTTGTCAAGATTAGTTTGGATCAATCTACTACTTAATAGTTTGCAATCAGACTATTCTACTTCCAATGATTAATTGAGATAGCTAAAAGTCCGGTTATGCGAGTAACCGGGCTTTTTTATAAAAGGGAGCAAATTGTTGAAAATCAGCGTCAGCAGTAGATAATTCAATTAAAGTTTTAGGTGTAACTAGATGCACAATGGTTTTAGGAGTAAGCTGCCACTACTGCTGACATTCTGCTTATTTACTAGCTTTTTGCCTGCCTCTGGTTCAGTTTTATGTCCAGCCGTTGCCTCTGACGAATACTATAAAGTAGCCAGAAATTATGGCAGAGATGGACGCACAGGAACTGATGGGCGATCGGGTAGAGATGGTAGCAGTGGTGAAAACCAAAATATTTTTGTCAATAGTTCACCTGTAAATCTTGATTTGTCTGGTAAAGATGGTGAAGATGGGGAAGATGGACAACATGGTGATCGACCTGACTGTGCTTATCAACGCCTAGGCGTCAGCCACGACATAAACGCCCCCAATGGTGGTAATGGCGGTAATGGTGGCAAGGGAGGAGAAGGGGGAAATGGTGGTTCCCTCACAGTGTATTACAACAATTTGGCAGACTTGCGAAACATTTCCATCCGGGCAACTGGTGGGGAAGGCGGGCGCGGGGGTAGAGGTGGCAACGGTACAAAGGGTTGTACTTGTCACAGACGGAGTTGGGAAGTGAAAACCTGCAAGGGAACTCCTGGTAGCCCTGATTACAAGTGTACTGACAAGGTTTATAGATGTAGGGATGGTAGCGATGGGCGAGATGGCAGTGATGGTAGGGATGGTAGTCAAGGGCGCTTAGGAACTTTGAGTATTGTCAATAGCAAGGAACCTTTGGCCA
Organism: Nostoc sp.; assembly: GCA_041743605.1. Lineage (GTDB taxonomy): Bacteria > Cyanobacteriota > Cyanobacteriia > Cyanobacteriales > Nostocaceae > Nostoc. Next base: position 3,455 of record JBGTMK010000832.1, on the reverse strand, counting down.
CTGATACTCCAACTGTGCAGCTAGCAATTTCGGAACTGATAAACAAACAGTTCAACCTCTCGAAGAATAAGTGGAATATTCGCCAAGGGGCAGCTTCTCTACTTGCATCTGGTGCTGCGATCGCTGATGATTATCGAGAGTTTGAACAGCGACTAGAAGAGGCTTTTCAAATAGTTTGGCAAGAAAGACAACCTATCGCCAGCTTTGGCAATCAAGCCATAACACTAAATTTAACTGATAACAAACAAGTAGAAATTACTTTTCCTGAAGAATTATGGGTTCAGGGTAGCACCAAAAGTGAGGCTAACTTGACAACATTTACCGTCAATCATGCCATTCCTAAAAAAGATGTCACTCGGTTAGCTGTGGCAGAGTTTGCCGATGCAGGACAAAACCTCAACTTAAAAATAGTCGATTTAGCAGCAAAGTCTGAAGCTATTAATACTCAGTTCCGCGTGAAATTCCGCGTCCAGGATAGCTTGTACGGTTTTTCTAGCTACAAAACTGAATATGAAGGGGATATTCCCAACGAACTTGTAACTCGTGACTACAACCGTTTTACTCTAGCTTTGGGCAAGCTGAAAATTCCTAATGAAGCTTTACGCCCTGGTATCAACGTTGATATTGAAGTCGTAGCAACTCGTTCTTTGGGAATACGTTCTGCAAAGCAAACTATTCGCTGGCAGGGTGCAATCCGCAAGCTTAGATAAAGTTTATGAAGATTTTTTCCCATCTGAAACCATTTGCGAGAGAATATAGGCTGCGAAATCTAGTAACTGATCTAGCAAAAAACCAATGATACCGATGTATAAGATTAGCTGGATGATGTAATCAACATTGCCAGCTTTATAAGCTTCCCAAAGGGTAAAGCCAAGACCTTTTGGGCCAGTTAACATTTCTGTGGCAATAACTATAAACCATGCTACCCAGATGCTAACTTTCAAGGCATGAAATATATGAAATATAGCTACTCGAAAGTTATTGTTCTGTCTCTGAAAATGTCGCATACCTATTGCCGTATTAATAATCATCGTCCAGAGAGTTCCCAGAAAAACTACTATAATAGCAGCCGATTCGCTCTCTTGAAATGCTATTAGGACAATAGGTAGCAAAGCTATAGGAGGTATACTATGTGGTATCTGAAATATCAGCCTGAATAGCTGATAAACCATGCTATTCATACCTATTAAATATCCGATAAAACTACCCAACACAGCGGCTGGAATGTAACCCACAAATAACCTTTGGAGGCTAGCTAAAATGTCTAAAAACATATTATTTTCTCTGCCTCAGTTCTCATAGAAAATATTTGGGAAGTACTGCGGCAACAACACAAAATGGTGCAGATGAAATTGTATTGAGTTACACCTTTCGTTTGAAAAATACAAGATTTTTTATATCTTCTTCTCCTTGATGATTAATCAAAAAACTTAGGTGTTATTACGACGTGATGTAGTAGTACAAAGAAGAGGTAAAATTTGGCTTTACTAAACTTTATCAGAAAAGCAAATTCTGATTAGTAAATTAAATACAATTTCCAGAATTTACAATTGTATTAATACCAATTTCATTTGAAGCTGCGTAAAACTCTAAGTAATATCATGTCCGCTTAATCACTTATGATATGTCATTGCGAGTGGAACAGAGTGAAACGTCTCGTAGAGAAGCAATCACAGAATCATTGCGATTACTTCACTCCGCTATCGCTGCGTACCCCCTGCGGGAACGCTAAGAGCGAACGTAATGACTAGTACTTAGTCGGACATGATATAAGTCGGTGAGAAAAATTCAATGTATATGAAGAAATATAAATTAGCTGTAGGGTGTATTATGCCGTAGGCTAACGCACCTGAGATTGTTGACGGTGCTGCGACAACTACATTAAAATTCCTTAACATAGCTGGAAATATTAGCACCGACTTACTTTATTGCAGCGATCGCTATAGCGGTTCTTGACAAGGGTGAAGTCCCCCCAAGGCATCGGGGGGTGAATTATATGCAGCTTCACAAAAAAAGGGTATCAGCACTCCTCATTCATGCTATAGAGAATCGATGAACTGCTGTACTTTTTCCAGGAGTGGCTGATGTTCGATTTGCTCTGCCAACTCCTGAGCATTTTGATAGCACGATCGCGCCAACTTTTTGCGCTTGGTTGTGGCGTAAAGGCTTCCCATATTCAGCAAAGTTGAAATTTCTCCCAGCGAATCGCCTAGCTGTTGATAAATTGCAATTGCTTGTTTGTAGAACTTCATGGCTTGTCGGTGCTGTGCCAGGGAGCTATAGGTAAAACCAATGTTGTGGAGGGTTGTTGCAACGCCTGCGCGATCGTTAATTGCCTGACGTGTCAAAAGAACTTGATAGTAGAGCAACAGCGCTTGTTTGGGTTTTCCTAAATCATGATACACAGAAGCAATGTTGTTTAAGGTAGTTGCTTCTTGCAGCAAATTTTTGACAGCTCGTTGAATGGGAAGTGCTGCTTCAAAAAATTCTAGCGCTTGCTCAAACTTACCCAAGATATTGTAAGCAAACCCTATACCATTGAGCGTTGTTGCCTCACCAGAAAAGTCACCTAACAATCGCCGCATCCTCAAAATTTGGTGTTGTAGCAACAGTGCCCGTTTCGGTTCTCCCAACCGCGTATAAATTAGCGCCACATCATTGAGAGTAGAAACTTCTCCTTGAGGATCTTGCAATCTTCTAAAGATTGGTAGTGCTTTGTCAAAATATTCCAACGCTTGCGAAAAGCGGCCAAGACGGCTGTAGGTAGAACCCAAATTGCTAAGTGCAGTTGCTTGTGCTGGCGCGTTGCCAATTTCAACAGCAACCGAAAGCGCCTGATAAAAGCGTTCTAATGCTCTTTGAGGTTGCCAGCAACTGAGGTGGGCTAAACCAAGATCGTTTAATGTATAACCTTCTCTAGCTCGATCTGGTATTTCTCTAGCCAAGTGTAAATTCTTGGTTGCCAGATCGAGAGATTCTTGGAATTTCCCCCGTTGGTAGTAGCGATTTGCTTCATCACGACGTTGTTCCCACTCTTTGACTTGATTTAAAGGTTGCGTCATTTGATCTGACCTCAGTTGCATTCTGCGATAAATAGGCAGGACATCTTTTAGGAATGAACCTCTCTTAGGTTTCCCAAATTTTAACCTTTATCTTCTATCTTTAGATATAAGACATAAATAGATAAGTATGGTATTGTTCCATACTTATAAAGATATATATGAAGCAATTAATACAAATCATCTATATGTTCCTACCACTGGTGCGATCTGTTGAATCGGCAAAAGGCGATCGCGCAACCATGCTACCGGAAAATCTTCCTGACTTTTCAGGTCATGTAGAAAAGTCCACTTCAGAAGGCAGAAGTACGTTCGCGCAGCGTGTCGTAGACAAGGCAGAAGGCAGAAGGAACCCACGTTTAAAAATGTGGGATTGATCTTGGACGCTTTGTATCT
>JBGTMK010000831.1:0-11618 GCA_041743605.1 Nostoc sp. | reverse complement strand
ATCGCCGTCTCTACAAAGGCTGATTATTGTAGAGACGGCGATTCATCGCGTCTTTGTTCTGATTACGGATAAATTAAGATTTTATAAGTATCCGGTGTTGGTGCGATCGCTTGCTCCACTGCTGCTGATAAATCTTTTAATGGATAGCGATCGCTAATCAACGCTTGCACGTCAATCCGCTGATTAAATACAATATCAGCTGATAGACTCTGAAGGCGGTAAGATGAGCTATAACTTCCTATCAAGTCAATTTCTCGACGGTAGAGGATATTAGGGTTGATGGGGATTTCCACCTCATCGGGGAATTCGGCAAAAAACAATATTTTCCCACCTTTGCGGGTACTATCAAGTGCTTGAAAGAAAGCTTTTTCGCTAGGAACAGCCAGCAGAGTAATATCAACACCCAGTCCACCAGTTAGCGCATGGATTTTTGCTGTTAAATCGGGATCGCGCGCATCAAAAGCCGCTTCTGCACCGACACTCAAAGCTTTTTCAATTCTAGAGGGTAGTAAATCGGTAGCGATCGCTTTTGCTCCGAAATACTTCACCAACATAATGAACATTAACCCAATTGGCCCAGCACCAGTAACTAACACAGTTTGTCCTGGAGCAATTTGAGCTTTTTTTACTGCCTTCAAGCAGCAGTTAGTCGGCTCTACAAAACTGGCTTCTTCAAAACTGATGTTATCCGGGATGGGAATCAACCCACCATTTTCCACAATATGTCCGGGAACTTTGACATAATCAGCAAAACCGCCGCCACTGGCATTAAAACCTGCGGTTGTGGAGATGTTTTTGTAGACATCGCACATGGAGAAATTATCATTTAGGCAGTAAGCGCAACGCATACAAGGGATGTGGTGCATTACTCCTACTCGTTGTCCAACTTGCCAACCTTTGACATTATTGCCTAGTGCTGCGATCGTGCCGGCAGTTTCATGTCCAAAAATGCGCGGCGGTTCATATAGCGGATAACGAATTTTTTTAATATCTGACTGACACAATCCCACAACCCGCACCTGTACCAGCACTTCATCTGGTTCTAGGGTTGGAACTGGGATATCTTCGTAAGAGAGTTGATTGACGCCTCTAAATACCTGTGCTTTCACGTTGGTTTTTCCCCGCTCAACGATACTAGATGTAACATTTAGTGGTTCAGGTTAGGTTATAAAGTTTGGGATTTAATTAATATTGTTTGTAAATACTGGTATACTAAAGGCAGTTTTTCAATATACTTAGTGCAACTAAAAAAGTCTACTTACTTAAATTTCCATCAATGAATTTAAGAAGTGCTTTCTGTCTTTATTCTTTTATCGACTTACTCAAAAATTATTTGAAAAGTCTGATTTATCACTTCTATTGGCGACTAAAAATCGCTGAAACACAGAAAAAAATTCTTGCTTTTTTTGCTTCCCGTATCGCAAAGCTTATCAAATACATATTAGCAAATTTGTTGGCAGAATAGTTTTCAAATATCTTCTTAAAAGAAGCTTTTTTTTGTGTTTTCATCCGTGATCGCTATTTGGTCTATTACGCAAATATTTCATTAACTTGATAATTAAGGGAAAACTCTCATGGCACTGTTGATTGCAGATGATGAAATTAGAGAATTAGAGTTTGCCCTTGAAATAGCTGATGATCGTAGGGTAGATTTTTTGACTGCTCTTATCGAACGTACTCTCAAAAATACTCGATTTACAGGATTAGTACAGCCTTCAGATACTAATAAATGGTGGCATATTATTTGGGAGCGTTTAAGCGATGTCGCATTTATCTGCTTTTTAGCTAGAAAGTCAAATAATTTCCATGTAAGTCAAATTGAATTGTTATCTGAAGTTACTCAAACAAAATACCAACAACCAGATAATCATCCTTATGTATTTCCCTTAATATCTAATCTACTCAACCAAGTAATTAAATTTCATGGATTAATCCCTGAAACAGAAATAGTAAGGCTCAAAGAATGGCTGAAGGATGTGGTGTTAGATGTCATACGTAAATCTGCGGAAGAGTGGACAGGCCCAGCGTTCAGAAAACGCGGTATAAAACTTGTGGGACACCTTGAGACTGCTCATGCTGGTATTGCTATTGCAATTGTTCTTGATCTATGTCCAGATATTTTTACTACCACTGAGTTAGATGAGATTCGTGAAGCTCTTATAAGTAAGCCTCAGAAACTCTGTCGAAAATGGCTTGACAAGGTAATTAAAACAAAAAACGTTACGAACAACTGGTTCATGGTTCTTCTCAATGGCTATGGTACGGTGTCTGCAATTCTGGGCGATCAAGCTGGAGTAGAAAAGTCTGTAGAAAACTACGAATTAGCTGTAAAGCTGTATAACCAAGATAGCTATGATGAATCTCTACAATATTGGAACTACGCAAGTTTGCACCTAGCACACTTATTTGAAGTTCTTGTACATTATGATCCGTCCTTAGAAAGCAAGCTTGATACATTGTGCTATACGCGTTGTATGCCTTGGGTTGTATCATCATTTCTTGAGATGAAACCTCTTGCGGGCTGGGGAGAATTGGCTTATCCTCATTCTTTAAATTGGGGAGATTCGGCAGCTATTTTTAGACCAACTGCCGATCTTTTGCTACATATCTCGCGACGCGCAGAAAAAAGTATGCCAATAGAGGCAGGGCTTGCATCGTGGATGTTTCAGGAAACTTATCAAGATCCAAAACTAGATCCTGATGATCGAGCCACCTTCGGCTTTTTCAACAATTTTCTGTTCCCGACTCTACTTAACTGGAGATATACAGAAAATTCCATAACTCCTGAACAAGCGAACCTTCCCCTAGCAACAAAATTTAACAATGGCAACGTGATCGTTCGCGATCGCTGGCATAATACATCAACAGTTTTAGGCATTCAAGCCGGATACGAGCCTTTAAGGTCTAGTGGACATCGGCATGAGGATCAGAACAGCTTTATACTCTCCTACGGCGGCGAAGACTTCTTCGTAGATCCTGGACATTGTTGTTATCGTCTTGATATCCAAGCTCACTCCAAATCCGCACCTTATCACAGTACCTGGACTTTCATAACAAAGAATGGCGCAAGCTTGAAACAAAAGCCTATATTGGCCAGTATCTACAAAAAAACACCAGTTCTTAATAAGCTTAAACTACTTTGCCAAAAAAGTAATATGACTGTTATCGAGTCTGATGCGGCCGATGTTTATGGTCAGCCAATCCAAAAAGCTCAGAGAACATGGATTATGTGTGGAGCAAATAGTATCTTCCTTGTAGATAGAATTGAATCCAAGCAATCCATAGCAGTTAAAGCATCTTTTTTGCTTAATAATCGGGAAGGAAAACTTCAAACTCAAGTTATCACTCCTCATCAATTGCTATTTCGCCGAGGTGATGTTGCACTCAAATTTGCTCTCGTAGCCGCAGTTTCCAGAAACTACTTTTGGCATCCTGATTCTCCTCTATATCTGGACGGAAAAAATAATTATACTGGTGCAACCCTTTCCCAGAGATGCGGCTATGTCCATGACTTTTATCACCCCCAGCCTAACCAGAAAGGTCAAGGGGCTGAAGGCTCTGGCATAGTAGATACATGGACTACTCCCTTTGCTCATGACCATCTCCTAATCTATGCTATTGTTATGGATAAAATTGAGCATATTTCGGATTGGCAAATCGAGACTCTAAATAACAACAAAATTCTTATCTCTCCTCCTTCGCAAAAAGAAAGCTTTCAACTACAAGTTCAACAAAACGGAAGCCTAGTAGTCGAAGAATCAATTGAGAAAACACAAATAATTATTCCTTATTAAGATATAGCAATCCTAGGGTGTGTCATTAATTAGGTAAAGTGGAATCAGTACTGTGGAATTTGGAATAAAAAACAGGAAAACGATGACACGCCTATACGCATTACGAGATGACTAGTAAAAGATGCTGATAAACGCGTTATTGAGCGACTTAAGTCCTTGGGAAAAACCCCTTTCCTCCTTACCATAGTGACCTGAACAATGCTGCCAAACTAACTTGTCTGATGCCAAGCTATCTGGAGAGAATATATCGAAACTCCAGGAGGTTAAGTGATGGTTAATCAGACATACACAGCTGATGTCTTAGTTGTCGGTGGGGGAACTGGAGGGACTGCGGCTGCTATCCAAGCAGCGCGACGGGGAGCCAAAACCATTTTGGTGAGTGAATTTCCTTGGTTGGGAGGAATGCTAACTTCGGCTGGAGTGTCTGTACCAGATGGCAACGAATTAGAAGCCTTTCAAACGGGGTTATGGGGTGCGTTTTTGCAGGAATTGCGACAAAGACAGCCCGGAGGATTAGATAATAGCTGGGTAAGCTTTTTTAGTTACGATCCCCAGATTGGGGCAGAGATTTTTGCAGATTGGGTGCATGAATTACCTAATCTGCACTGGATTTCTGGACAAGTGCCTTTAGAGGTGTTCCGCCAAGGTGATTCGATTACTGGTGTGCGCTTTGCTGATTTTGCTGTCACAGCCAAAATTATTCTCGATGGCACAGAGTTAGGAGATTTATTAGCTTTAGCTGAAATACCTTATCGTTGGGGCTGGGAATTGCGATCGCAGTGGGAAGAACTCAGCGCCCCAGTGACTTTTAACTCTTTAACTCAGAAATATCCTGTGCAAGGGCCCACTTATGTAGTGATTATGCAAGACTTTGGTGAAGCCGTTGCCCCAGAAATTCCGGCTGCCCCTAACTATAATCCATCCGAGTTTACAGGTGCTTGGGATGGCTATGGAGCAGAGACATTTTTGAATTATGGACGCTTACCTGGCGATCGCTTCATGATGAATTGGCCAATATGTGGCAATGACTACGGCCAAGGAGTAGGGCGGCTGATAGAGTCAGATGTATCCAGAGGTGAATTCATCCAAGAATCTCGCTGGCACAGCCAAAATTTTGCCCATTTTATCCAAAATCAGCTTGGTCGTCGCTATGGTTTAGCAGAAAAAGTATTTCCTCACTCCTCTACAGCTTTTGCATTACATCCCTATTACCGGGAAAGCCGCCGTTTAGTGGGGCTAACTACTGTCCGAGAACAGGATATTTTGCCAATCGCAGGAGGGAGAGTTGCATCTATATTTAATGATGCGTTCGCCGTTGGCGTTTGCGAAGCAATCGCAGTTGGTAATTACGCCAATGACCATCATTATCCTGGCGTTGAATTTCCACTGCAACCAAAATCTATCCGTTGGGGGGGACGCTGGACTGGGACTCCCTTTACAATTCCCTACAGTTGTCTTATTCCAGCCACCACAGATGGTTTTTTGGTCTGTGAAAAGAATATTTCTGTCTCCCACATTGCCAATGGCGCCACCAGATTACAACCTGTGGTTATGGGTGTTGGTCAAGCAGCAGGGATGGCGGCGGCCATGTGTGTTGAGTTAAACTGCCAGCCGAGGGATTTACCTATTAGGGCACTACAAATAGCCTTATTGGAAGATAATCGCTCAAAAACAGCAATTATTCCTTTCTTTAATCTTCCACCCAATCGTTCGGATTGGCTGCACTGGCAACTGTATTACTTAAATAACCCACAAGCCTATCCAGCTAGTGGTTATTGCCCTTTCCCATCGGGGAATGAGTACCCTGACTCTGCTTTTGACAAGGCATCAATTCGGGAAAGTAACTGTTTCAAAGGTATTTTTTCCTGCTTGGATCAACAGGAATACAGATTTACTGTCACAGCACCAGCTGCATATCAAGGGCAAAATTGGCAGCTTGTGACTTTGCGATCGCATATCGACGAGCAATTACGCGCTTATCCCCACGAACAATTAGTTACATTGTGGGGTCGTTACAATCACTCTGGTAATTGGTTATTAGTCGAACATTTAAACGGAGGATAAAAAGAGTTTATTTTCAGTAAAACAGAATACTTTTTGATTAATTGTCCGGATATTCATTAAAAAGCTAAGTATCAGTGAAGTGGAGAGTTCCAAAATAGACATCTGCTATGCGTGCTGCCATTTCACTTTTAGTATCGAGTCTGGTGTTCGGCCCCTTAGCTTCTAACTGCCAAGCAATGGTCAATCACTTATCAACAGCGCTGCCTTCCACGCCTACTTCACAACAGTGGCTCTCGGCGGCATCTGAACAAAATCCAGATGATGCGCCACGTCATCGCGGTAGTGGGCGTAGAGAAGTGACACAAAAATTCCGAAATATCTATGCTGTGGTTTAACTACTGTAGGGTAATACCTTTTTTGTTAAAGGAACAATTACCAGAAAACAGGATGTTGTGCTAACATCTTTTACACAGCTTTTCTGACAGAGATATATACAGTTGACACACGAAAATCTTCAGCGATCGCTTAGTATTTCAACTGCAAGCTTTGTATATATAGTTGGCATCAATCCTGCCGATCAAAACGCAAATCAAATTCAGTGCCTTGATCAACAGCATTACCAACTCCTCAAAAGCTACACAACTGTTGCTCATATTCGGTGGGAAGCTCTGCGTCTTATCCTCAATTGTTCTAGAAATAGATGTTATTTTAGGCTATCAGTTAATCTAAAGCACATCTAATTCAGACATTTTGCTTTTTGAGGAAACAGTCTTAAGGCAACTTCACTTTATTCCCCAATAGTTTTTCTTCTTAATATATTGCCTAGCTGGTTATCTACATCAGCAAGTAATTGATCTTCGCTCCGACGCCTGTTTAGCGTCCTTTGCCGAAGCATAAAATCTCTTTCCTTTCATCTGATCTGAACTAGCGCATTGATTTGCACAAGTAATATAAGTTTATTGCACTTGGCAACAAATCTTACTATTCCTGACCTACTCTTGCACTCTGGTTCGTTCTCCTCGCAGATAGCTCCCGACAAAATAAATATTAAGAAGGATCTGCTAGATCATCTTAGTTATTTTAATTATTCTACACCCAAGGCCAGATGCAAAGTTTTGCATTTGGCCTTTTTAGATGAAGTTTACTTAAAGAAAAGGGAGAGGGGAGATGAGGAAGAATTAGGGGAGTAGGGGACAAGGTGGAGAATAAAAATTACCTCTTTCTCTCTGCTCCCTGCCTCTTTTCAATGCCCAATGCCCACTCCCTTTTAAACAGTTGTTTTCTGGCGGTTATTTTCTCTTCCCTGAATGCCGTTGAGGAACATTGGCACAAACTTCTTGATAAAGGTCTGTGGATCGCGCTGCCAAGCTTTTTGTGCAGCCTGAATCCTAGTAAATTGCAACTCAGGCGCTAGCAAAGTCTGGGGTAAGCGTTCCATCAAGTATTGGGGACGTTGCCAAAGTGGCATGGTATTTGCCACTTCCACCAAGTTGGCAACTCGCCGTAGTTCTGCGCCCAAAGTGATATCCATTCCTGATTCAAATGCCGCTTGTTCAATTGCGGTATATTTTCGCTTGGCTTGCTCTACTTTTTGCTGATGTTCTGGACTCTTACGCGCAAGTTCTCCTAGCCAACGATTACCCCAGCGCACGTGTCCCACTTCCTCTGGAAGAATTTTTTCAATCGTTTCCCGAATTTTGATATTTTCTGCCGTTTGTGCCCCTTGCTTAAGTGCATAAATGTGGGCAGAAAAATATTCACAGCCCCGTTTTTCGGTGACGTTAATTGCCGCAAGGGAAGAAATCACAAAATCTTCGAGGTTTTGAACTGGATCTTGTTGTTCGCTATCGAGTAGGCGTTCAAATTCATTGATATAGGAGGAACCTGGTGGCTTGCCAATATCTGCTCCCAGTTCTGCCAACAAGTCAGTTAGCCACATTGCATGACGAGCTTCATCTGAGATGTGGTGAGACAAATCCCGCACCAGTTCCCGTGGCTGTCCATTCAGTTTCTCAATTAAATCAGTCAGGTCTTTGCAACTGCGTTGTTCACTATAACGGTAGCGGTTGAGGGTAATTAGATGGATTTCGCGATCGCATACCACCCGTTTCAATACATCTCTGGCACTCAAAACATTCTGAAATTTACGTGGATAGGTAACTGTCATAAGTTATGTAAATTTTTGTAAATCTTTATTTCATGGTAACTTAGTTTTTTGCAACTGCTGTGTTTGCGTACAATCACCAAAAAACAGTAAAAGTTACAAAAATTAATCACTTGAGTTGAACTTAAGTATCAGACCTTTTAAATGTAAATAAAAGTAACAAATAAATGTTCTCTCTTGGGAATGGTGTGTTTTTTGAGATTAAACAAATCTGAGGGCAGATGATTTTAGTCATAAAAGGTGAATTGAGAGGATTTTTTCGGCTTTTGGGAAAAACACCTGATATTGTGAGCAAAAGCAAATATAAACTTTTGTAAAAAGTAGCCTATGTTACAGAATTTTTGTTATATTAGTTGGTGTGAGGAAACAAAAATTATATATTCACAAAATAGAGAGGACTATGGTTATGTCTATTGCAGATAAATCTCGTGCATTAATGGTGCGTGAACATCAACAAGTCAAGAATCGCCAACAATCAATGCTGATGCGGGCGGCACAAGAACTTGGTCTTCCTGAAGAAGTATCTCACTACTGGAACCCAATTCAAGGGAAGGTAGATGCTAGTAGTAGAATGATTTATGGCCCCAGCCATGCTTCCATGAGCTAAGTTTCAGGAATTCTAAGCTGGATTTTTTGAGTGAATGTCTGAACTGATAAATCTGAAAAAAAAGCCACCCTCTACTTTAGGGTGGCAAAACTTATTACTTTTTAGTTAGATACGACTTACGACTCTTAATTAAGCATCGTAGTAGAGGTAAAACTCGTAGGGATGAGGACGTAGCTGTAACTGCTTGGCTTCGTTAAGCTTGTAGTCAATCCAATTTTCGATAAAGTCTTCCGTGAATACGCCTGATTCTGTCAAGAAACCGTGATCGTTTTCTAGTGCTTGCAATGCCAGTTCTAAAGAACTTGGAGTTGAGGGAACCTTTGCAAGCTCCTCTGGAGAGAGTTCATAGATATTCTTATCTAAGGGTTCACCAGGATGAATTTTGTTTTTGATGCCATCAATACCAGCACAAAGCATTGCAGCAAATGCCAAGTAAGGGTTAGATGTAGCATCTGGACAACGGAATTCCAAACGTTTTGCTTTGGGGTTCTTACCAGATAGAGGAATACGGATAGAAGCAGAACGGTTTCCTTCGGAGTAAGCCAAGTTAACAGGAGCTTCATAACCAGGTACTAAGCGCTTGTATGAGTTGGTGCTGGGGTTGGTAATTGCCAACAGCGCTGGTGCGTGCTTGAGAAGACCACCAATGTAGTACAACGCCATTTCACTCAAATCAGCATACTCATTACCTGCAAACAGAGGTTGGCCGTCTTTCCAGATGGACTGGTGACAGTGCATTCCTGAACCGTTGTCGCCAAAAATTGGTTTTGGCATGAAGGTGACAGTTTTGCCGTATTTCTTAGCAACGTTCTTGATGACATATTTGTAAATCATCAACCAGTCAGCCGCTTCGATCAACTTCCCAAAACGGAAACCTAGTTCGCACTGACCACCAGTGGCTACTTCGTGGTGATGCTTTTCAATGGGCACACCTAATTCTGCCATTGTCAACAGCATCTCTGTACGGATGTCTTGGAAAGAATCCGTCGGTGCAACTGGGAAGTAACCTTCTTTGAAGCGTGGTTTGTAACCCAAGTTGGGTTTTTCATCTGTACCGGCTTTACCGGAATTCCAAGCACCTTCTTCGGAGTCTAAGAAATAGTAGCCTTCGTTAGCAGTTTGGGCAAACCTAGCACTATCAAAGATAAAGAACTCAGCTTCAGGGCCAAAGAAGGCTGTATCACCAAGACCACTGGAAACCAGGTAATCTATTGCTTTTTGGGCAATAACGCGTGGGCAACGGTTGTACGGCTCACCCGTGCGGGGGTCTTTAATACTACAAATTATACTTAGTGTTGGCACTTCCATAAATGGGTCGATCCAAGCAGTGTTGGGGTCGAGTACCATCATCATGTCCGATTCGTTGATCGCTTTCCAACCCCGAATGCTGGAACCGTCAAAAGCTACGCCATCAGTGAATGCAGTCTCATCGATTTGGTTTTGGTACAGTGTGAGGTGCTGCCAAGTCCCTACTGTATCGATGAATTTGAGATCAATCAGCTGAATTTTTTCATCTTGAATTCTCTTCAAGAGTTCTTGTGGTGTTGTCATTGTTACTCCTTCTCTACCAATTTTCTAAAGTAAACCAGAATCTTCCAAAGCATCCTAACCCTGCTGATCTCAATCAGGCCGTGACACACCAGAAATATCTTAAATACTAGACATTAGCTGATTTTGTAGCTTGTACTACAGATATCTGGATTATCAGGTTATATTAACCTTTCGGCGTTCATCTGCACAAAACTGGAAAGTTCATCATATAGGGGTCAACTTTGACATAAAATCCTTATGTAGTGGATAGATTGTTTTTGTGCCGAATCTATTTTTAATAGCACAAAAATTTACTGGTGCATAAGTGCAGCCAAATAAATATCAAACCATAAATAGCAATGATTGGGAGAAGAAGGAATGCGCGATGCGGTAACAAGTTTAATTAAGAATTATGATTTAGCTGGTCGGTATTTTGACCGGAATGCGATCGATAGCCTGAAGTCTTACTTTGATAGTGGTACAGTCCGAGTCCAAGCGGCGGCGGCAATAAATTCTAATGCGGCTGCACTTGTCAAGCAAGCTGGTTTGAAGTTATATGAAGAACTGCCAGAATTGATTCGTCCTGGTGGAAATTCTTATACAACTCGTCGTTATGCGGCTTGTCTGCGGGATTTAGACTACTACTTGCGCTACGCTACCTATGCGTTGGTTGCTGGAAACACAAATGTGTTGGATGAGCGTGTGCTACAAGGGCTGCGAGAAACTTATAATTCTCTAGGAGTGCCTATTGGGCCTACTGTTCGCGGTATTCAGATTCTCAAGGATCTGATTAAGGAGCAAGTAGCAGCAGCAGGTGTGGTTAATACTGCTTTTGTAGATGAACCTTTTGATCACATCACACGCGAGTTGAGCGAGATAGATATTTAGATTTTAAGTGGGCAAGGTGTCTGCCCCACAAGAATTATAAATGGCGATCGCACTTTTGTCTGTGTTGGGAAAAGAGCGATCGCTTTTTTATGAACCATACCAGGCTTTGAAAAGGGCTTTATTTAAGTTTTCGCCGCCAGATGGTAACATTGCGCCTCTGTCAAATAACTTTGCTAAATTAAAGCTGTGTTTTTGGAGCTATCTTTCGACTAATGCCAGCCAGAGACATCTACCACGCCGCAGTCATTAAAGCACTTATAGCAGATGGTTGGACAATAACCAACGATCCCTTATACCTTGCATACGGGGGTAGAGAACTTTACGTAGATATTGGAGCAGAAAGAGTTACCATTGCTGCTGAGAGAGACGATCAAAAAATAGCTGTTGAAATCAAAAGTTTTCTGAGTCCTTCTCCCGTGAATGACCTCCAGGAAGCTGTAGGACAGTATGAAGTTTATCGCAGTGTGCTTAAAGAACTACAACCAAAACGCCAACTTTATTTAGCAGTTCCCAAGCGAGTTTATGAAGGTATATTTTCCGAACGCTTTGGTCAGCTAATTATTAATAGTATAGGAATAAACCTAATTGTCTTTGACGAGCAACTAGAAAGGATTATCAGATGGATAAGCTA
>JBGTMK010000830.1:0-3357 GCA_041743605.1 Nostoc sp. | reverse complement strand
TATAGCGTTTCTCAATCTAGTGAGGTACGTTTTTAAAGCTACTGGTTTTGATATACAAGGTTCGTGTGTACTTCAGTAGCCTGGGAAACGCTATATTCATTGCAATTGATATAGGATTAGACTTCAATACAGTTCAGAATGAGCAACAAAACCCTGATGTAGAGACGCGATTTATCGCGTCTTCAAAGACCAATTATCCTTAGCTAATTAAACCCCATTGGATTCTACTTCAGTATTTACTTAGTCAGACGTTTTCCAGAAAACACTAAAATATACACCGCCAGCACAGTTTTTTGGGATAATTAGGCTAAACTAATGCCATCGTGTGAGGAGTGAACGATGGTAGATCGCAGCCTGGGGCGAGTACTCTCATTTAGTTTTATCAGCATTTGTTTATATCTAGGTATTAGTATCGGAGTCATTATCCGGCTTGGGCAATCACAGCGATTAAACGCTGCCACTCAACCTACCGAGCCTGTACAATTGCCATTAGCTATCCCTGAAACGCCATCAACAACAGAACAAAAAACTGTTCCAGATACTATTACCATTAAAGCTGTTGGAGATATTATTCCCGGCACTAATTTTCCTAACCATAGATTACCCCGTTTTCGAGATCAATTATTACCAAAGTCAGTGAGAACTCACTTGCAAGGATCTGATATTTTATTTGGTAATTTTGAGAGTAGCCTAACTAATTATCCTCATACTACCAAAGATATTAGTCGAGGACAGGTTTTTGCTTTTCGCTCTCCACCTGCATACGCCCAGTTATTTGCAGAGGCTGGTTTTAATGTGTTCAATATGTCGAATAACCATGCAATGGACTTCGGACTAGTAGGATTCAAAGATACAAAGAAAAATCTTGAGGCTGTAGGTATTGCAACATTAGGTCATAAGAATCAAATTCTTTATTTGGAAGCTAATAATATTCCTTTGGCTATGGTTGGTTTTTCTCCTTATGAAATGTACAATTCCATTCATAATTTAGAAGCAGCCCAAGCACTCATAGCAGAAGCCAAAAGTAAAGCCAAGATTGTAGTAGTTTCGATGCACGCTGGAGCCGAAGGAACAGGGGCGCTACACGTTAAGAATCAGACAGAGTTTTTTTATGGAGAAAACCGAGGTAATTCGATCAAGTTTGCTCGAAATATGATTGATGCGGGAGCAGACTTAGTACTAGGACACGGGCCTCACGTTCCGAGAGCGATGGAAATTTATAAGGGAAAAATGATTGCTTATTCTTTAGGTAACTTTTTGGGATATCGGACTTTATCTACAAATGCCCAAACAGGTGACTCAATGATTTTAGAAGTTAAACTCAACTCAGTGGGAGATTTAGTATCAAGTAAAATTATCCCCGTTCGCATGGATAATCAGGGAATCCCTCAGATTGATCAGACTTTTCGGACTGTAAAACTTATGCGTTATTTGAATAATCAAGCTTTTCCTAAGAATCCTGTGAAGATTAATAATAAGGGGGAAGTTGTTGTCCAAAATAGTCTTACTCCTGCCAAACCCTCCTTAAAATAATTCGTAATTCGTAATTCGTAATTCGTAATTCGTAATTCGTAATTCGTAATTCGTAATTCGTAATGACGCTCTCTACGAACGCGAACAGGTGTCGAAGACAGACGCGAAAAGCGTAGCTTGCTTCCCTGTAAGGGTACGAATACTCGCTACCGCTACGCTAAGGTAATTCGTAATTTGTTTAAATCATCCATAATAAACAGTTTGTAGTAGGGACTTCAGTCCCCAAAGCTAGGACTAAAGTCCTTACTACGGACATTTTTTATTCAGCTTGATTAACTTAGACATAATATTTATTATTGATTTTGTAGCTTTTCCTCGAACTTTTGAACATTCTGGGGTTGAATATTAGTCGGTAAATTTGGCTTTTCCAATGTTGGTACTACTACAGCAGAAGGATCTGATTGTTTAGATTCCGTTGGTGGCGCTGCTGGTATAACCACAGGTTTTGATGGACTCACGAGTTCGGGAGGTGCAGAATTTTGACTAGAAGTGGGTAAGTTATTTTGTGGCAATGGTGCGGCGGGGGAAGCAACCCGCTCATCTCGGATCGCCCGTAATTTCTCCACTAGCGAGGGTGTGGGTGAAACGCTAGGTGAAGGAGTGGATTGTTCGGAATCATCGCGCTGTGATTCTTGTGTAGGGCTGCTGCTGGGAGATTCTTCTTGGGAAGAACGACGATTGCGCCGACGCTGCTGGGAATTAGAGGCGGGTGCTGATTCGGTTTTTGAGGTGGTGTTAGTATTTTCAGCTGGAGGTGAAGACGTACTATTGAAGTTAGGTACTTTCGCACCTGTTTCTTGAGTTGGCTGTTCAAAAAGCGGCTTTGCAGTTGGCTGCTGCTGAGATTTGGGTAATATACTCGTGATCCCGAAACCTGCTGTAGCAGCAACTAGGGCTACACCTATACCAATAAATATCTTAGATGATCCTAGGTTTTTAGCCGGTACAGTTTTCTTAGTGTTACCTGGGTTAGGCTGCGCTAACACAGATGGACTATAAATACCATTTTGGGCTGTTTTCTCAATTACAATTGCTGCCTGTTGAGCAGATAAATTGACAGTTGGCACTGCATAAGTAGGTAAAACTTGCGATGTCGTATTTACCCCATTCCCCGGTAGCAATTGCAGCCAATCAGCTACTGTCGCTGGCCGAAAACGAGACTCCACCGCCATACCGCGCATTACTGCTTGGTTGACAGCAGCGCTCAAATGTGGTTGCAGTTCGCGGGGGGAAGGCATTTGTTCGCGATCGCGCAATAATGCTGGCATGGGAACTTGGGCTGTTAACAGTGCATACAAAGTTGCTGCTAAACCATAAACATCTGTGGCGGGTGTGCGTGGCGCTTGTGTCAAGTACTGCTCGATGGGAGAATACCCTTCAGAAACCAGACCTGTATGAGTCTGCCTCACACCGCCATTAAATTCCCTGGCAATGCCAAAATCAATTAAGACTACTTCCTGTGTTCCAAAGCGAAGGATAATATTATCTGGTTTGACATCCCGGTGTAACAAACCGTTGTTGTGTACTACCTGTAACGCTGCTCCAATTTGCCGGATGTAATGAATTGCTGTGGCTTCTGGTAAAGGTATTCCTGGTAATACAAATGCGTCTCCCAAGGTTTCGCCAGGAATATATTCCATTACCATGTAAGGCAGTCCAGCTTCCACAAAAAAGTCACTAACTCTGACTATATTTGGGTGGATACACGTAGCTAATCGTCTGGCTTCATCTTGGAATTGACGCTCGAATTTGGCAAAATCAGGATGTTGTCGCAGCCGTTCATTGATGGTTTTCATCACCACCTCCTGACCCAAGTAGTGATGC
>JBGTMK010000829.1:0-13595 GCA_041743605.1 Nostoc sp. | reverse complement strand
TGGAATAATTACGGCATCAGGATGTCCTAAATCTTGCTTAGGACTTAAGTATTTAACTGTAACTGTACTTTCTGATTCTAGTGGGTCAAAGTCAGTGAAGTTGGCAATTCTTGGTAAGCGGATAACGGCAATGTTGAGATCCGTTTGGGCTTTATTCGACGACGATTGACGTTCTAGCAGGTCAAGAGAATCTTCTGCTGGAAACATCTCTTGCAAGTAGGGTATAACACCGATAACGGGGATACCTGTGCGTTCTTCTAACCATTTTATCCCCGGTTCTAGGAGCGATCGCTGTCCTCGGAACTTATTAATTACTACACCCTTAATTAGGGCGCGTTCATCTGGTTCCAATAACTCTAGAGTGCCTACCACGTGGGCAAAAGCACCACCTCTGTCAATATCAACTACTAACATTGTTGGCGCATTTAAATATTTTGCCACCCGCATATTAGTTAAGTCGCGGTGCTTGAGGTTAATCTCCGCTGGACTACCAGCACCTTCACAAACCAGCAAATCAAATTCTGTTGCTAAATGCTGTAGCGATTCTTCAATTGTCCGCCACCCCAGTTCAAAATATTGCTCGTAGTAATCTGAGGCACTCACTTTACCTACAGACCTACCTTTGATAATTACTTGGGAGGTCATATCCCCTTGGGGTTTGAGTAAAATTGGGTTCATTTCTACCCAAGGCACTACTCCTGCCGCCCAAGCTTGCACCGCTTGGGCATAGCCAATTTCTCCACCACTGGCAGTGACATAAGCATTTAAAGCCATATTTTGACCTTTAAAGGGAGCCACTCGCCAACCACGCCGCGACAGAATACGACAAATAGCTGTAGTTAAAAGTGATTTCCCTGCATGGGATGTTGTCCCCACTACCATAATTGATTTCATAGTTGCTATTTAGTTAGTTTTTCTAGATAAGGGTGAATTTTAGGAGTGAATAGTCACCAGACAATCCATCCATCATTTAAAAAGCAGAAGCAGGGAGCAGGGAGAATGGAGCAAAGGGAAAATTCCTCTCCTCTATACCCTTCACCCCAATACTGCTCGGTTAAGCATTTTTAACTCGGCATTGGGTTTGGGGTAAAGGTTAAAGGGTAAAGGTTAAAGGTTTTTTCTTTCCCCTTTCCCCTTCCCCTTTTCCCCTTAACCGACAAGTATTGCCCTTCACCCTGCCTCTTTTCCATGCCCAATGCCCCATGCCCAATTCCCAATGCACAAATTTTAGTCAAATGATTATGGTAAAGACTTCATGAATAGATGTGATGTTTCCGTATATATTGTTCCCTTTGATTCCCTAATCCTAACTCTTTAGTTTTTTATTCTAAAAAGGTATACGTAACCAACGAATCACAATATCGGATAAACGATCGCGCCATGAAGCAGTCCGCCAATTTTTTCCCTGGTACTGTTCCACCAACTGGCGTCCCAGGGGAGTGAGGCGAAAACTATCCGTAATTCCCTGTCCATCAACTTCTCGCCGCAATACACCCACTTGAATCAGCCAGCCCAAGGCATTATCACAAGCTAATTCTGATAAAGGGCGCTTAGTATAGCCCTGCTTGAGTCCATTTTCCAGGGCGATCGCAGCTAATGACACACTCTGGTGTCCCATGACTTCAAATAAAGATACATTAAAGGGCGAACACACTAGCGATCGCTCGGCTCTTTGTACTGTGTTCTGAGGATAGACAAAAATATTTGGGTTTTGGGAATCAACAGCAGGCATTGTGTATGGGTAGAAATTTTTCTTCTTAAAAAGATTAATTTTAGAATTGATTTTTTTGTAGCAGATATTTTATTTAACCAAAATTTAGTTACCTAAAGTATAGTTGTGCTTTTTTTTGATAAATATATTTAATCATTATAAATTAATGTAGAATTTCAAGTGCATCAACAATCTGAAACAGGAAAGGTTAATTATGCCTCTAGCAGTTGGTACGGATGCACCTGCATTTACCGCCAAAGATACAAACGGCAACACAGTCTCTTTATCTGATTTTGCCGGAAAGACAGTCGTTTTGTATTTTTACCCAAAAGATGATACGCCAGGCTGCACCAAACAAGCCTGTAGTTTTCGGGATGCCCAGTCTCAATATCAAAGTAAAGATATTGTAGTGTTGGGAGTGAGTGCTGATGATGAAGTCTCTCATCAGGCATTCACGCAAAAATATAATTTGAATTTTCCCCTACTGGCTGACAGCGACAAATCCCTCATCAAAGCTTTCGATGTGGACAAGCGTATCACCTACGTAATTGACCCCAGCGGAAAAATTAGCCATGTTGACGCTAATGTAAATACCACCACCCATGCTAGCGATATTTTAGCTGCACTTGGGCTGTAGTTTTTTACCTGATAACTAAGGATTTTTTAACTAGTACAGCACGGCGGAAATAAACCACCCATTCCCAATCAACAAAACCCTTACGCCGTCTTCATTTTGACTTTTGACTTTTGAATGCGTGACTTCCGCCTTGCGGTACTAGTCTTAACCCCAAGCCTTAGTAGTGTGTCCAGTTTAAATTGAGAAACAAGTTCGTAGTAAGGACTTTAGTCCTTACTACAAACCCTCAAAACTAGCTTAGGCATTGTACTTAAAGAGTTGGGGTTCTTTATTTTAATTCAGTTACCTGATGGTGCTGTAGCCGGTGGTGGCGTAACTGTTGGCAAACTGGGAGTTGTTTGCTGTTGTTGACCTTGAATTAGTTTTTGTTGCCTTGCTTTAAAGGCTGCTGCTGCTGAGTCTAGTTGTTCGTTCTGTTGGTCATAATTCCAGTTGAGAGTCCCGAAATTCGCCCGATGGATCAGATCAAACATATTGAAATTATCTGAGTTGGTGCGGGAGAAAGGATCGGTATTTTGGTCTGTTGTACTATTACTGGGAAAAGCATCGGCTGGGCTGCTGATTTGAGCCGAACTGGGTTGAGCCATGAGCAAAGAAGCAAAGCTCATTCCTGCCACGGTGGCCACAAATAGTCTAGTAATTTGTAAAAATGGTTTTTTCATGGGATTTTGACGCTAAAATTGCTATATTTTATCTCTTTATGCAAGAGTCCGCCGCAGTTGGGGTTGAATACTCAGTAAGGCGACAATGGCAAAGCTAAACAACACTAGTAATGCTCCCCCAAAGGTAACATCGCCCCAAGGAGCTTGCATTACTACACTGCCTAGTTCCCAACTACTGTGGAAATAGAGATAGCGAATTGGTTCGATCGCATAGCTGAGAGGATTTAAGGTAGCGATAACCTGCAACCACTGAGGCATAAAGGATAGAGGTGCCAAAGCAGTACTAGCAAACAATAATGGTAGATTAGTGACGAAAATCACTGCGATCAATTCAATGTGTCCAGGTAGAGCGAAAGCTAAACCGAGGGAGATGGCTGTTACACCCAAAGCTAAGAGTAAGACAATTAGAGCGATCGCACTTAAACCTGCTGCATCTGGTAGTCCAGCTCCTAAGAATGCCGCTGCCGCTACAATCACTGCTGCTTGCAGTAAACTTTGGCTGATAATGAAGATTGCCGAAGCAAAGACAATGGAAAACCGTGATGCTAAAGGTGCTACCAGCAAACGATTCAAAAAGCCAAACTCGCGGTCAAACATTACCGGCAAACCAGCATTCAGTGCCCCAGCAAAGGCTGTAAACACAATGATGCCAGCGGCCAAAAATTGACCGTAATTTGTTGTGTTACCAAATATACCTTTGGGAGCATTTTGGAACAAAGCACCAAATAGCACTAACCACATTACTGGCTGAATAATTCCAGCAATTAAAGATGAGGGACGGCGTTGCAACTGAATAAACAAGCGACGAGTTAAAGCCAACGTCTCTTGTACCAATTCACCGAAAAAGCTAGGTGCAGTATTAACATCTGCTGGTGGCGATGCTAGCGGCTGCCAATTTATATCTGATTTAGGAGTAACACTCATGATTGGGGATTGGGGATTGGGGATTGGGGATTGGGAATTGGGGATTGGGAATTGGGAATTGGGAATTGGGAATTGGTAAGTATTTCCATGTCCCATTCCCCATTCCCTATCTCATATTCTGCTTTTTCTCAGCCTTGGGATCGCGGGTGGCGACGGCTGCGAGTTCTGCATCCAATAAGGTGCGTCCTGTGGCGGCAAGGTAAACGTCATCGAGGCTGGGGCGAGATTGGGCAATGCCAAAGATGGGCAGGCCAGCGGTGTTCAGTGATTGCTGTATGTTAGTCAAAACATCGTTCTGAGGTGTCACCACTAAGTTGAGGGAATTCCCTTGAGCGCTGTTGATGATCACTTCTTGGACAAATGGTAAAGGTTGCAGGAGGTTTTTGGCCTTTTCGGCTTCCTCGATGGGGGAAAACTCGCGGATTCGTAAGGTGATGCGATCGCCCCCTACTTGATCTTTCAATTGTGAAGGTGTCCCACTGGCAATCACAACGCCGCGATCTATAATCGCCACGCGATCGGCTAGAGCGTCAATTTCTTCTAAGTAATGGCTAGTAATTACTACCGTCGTCCCAGAGGCACGTAATTTTCTCAGGAAATCCCACACCACAAAGCGAGTTTCTATGTCAAGTCCTACCGTTGGCTCATCCAAGACCAAAACATCTGGTGCATGGAGCAACCCAGCAGCCAAGTCTAGGCGCTTGCGTAAACCGCCAGAGTAGGTTCCTGTCTTTTTATTGGCATATTCTTGCAAACCGAGTAAATCTAAGACTGTCTCAATGCGCTGTTTGGCTACTGCGCCTGGGAGGTGATAAAGTGCTGCTTGCAATTGCAGCAGTTCTTTTCCAGTCAACACCTTATCTATGGCGACTTCTTGAGCTACATAGCCTAGTCGTTGTCTTGCAACTCTGGGATTATCTAATACAGAGATGCCAGATACTTCAATTTTGCCAGCATCCGGTGTGGTCAGTGTACACAAGGCACGCAAGGTAGTAGTTTTACCAGCACCGTTGGGGCCAAGTAAACCAAAAATTTCTCCTGGTTCTACCTGAAAGGAAACATCCTGGACGGCAACCACTGTACCATAGCGTTTTTGCAGATTTTGAATTAAAACGGCAGGAGCCATGACAGCCTATCCCCAACTATACAAATCTCAATAAAGTCTATCTTTATTGTAGAAGGTAGGGAGCAAGAAAATAGCGCATGAGCGAAAATCTGTAAACAAGTTCGCGTCATGCGCTATGCTGCCAAAAATTTTTAATTATTTTAGGCAAGTTGTTTGATTACGTTTGTAGCGAAATAAACCAAATGCTACACCAATTAATCCTAATCCCGAAAGATTTGCTGGTTCTGGAACCTTAGTAGGAGTAGGAGGCTGAGTGTAGTACTTAGGTGGGACATCTGGTAGATTACCATTAAACAGATAGTTATGAGACTCACCATTTCCTGTCAAAGAAGCTACCACCACGTTGCCGTTAACTTGACCGTTATTGAAATTGAAATTAGCTAAAGGAGCAAGAATACTACCTTGGATGCCAATCCCACTAGCAGTTAGGTTTGTTGCTTCATAGAAGTTGTAGATCACCTTTTGTTGATTCGTGCCAAGCACATTAAAACCAAAGTTTTTCAGGGACACATCCTGACCGCTGATATTGACAACGATAGTCGAATCTGCGTCCCCCTTAATTTCAAAATAGTTGGTCTTGGAGACATCTGAACCTGAAAGATTAAAAACATTGAAAGCAGTACCACTGCCACTTAGGTTAATAGCACCCCAAGGTTGAACTGTTGTGTTACCAGTAGGAGTCAAGGTTGCCAAATATTCAGATAGCGAGCGCAATTCTTCCCCTGCTGCATTGAAGTCTATGGGATTACCCTGACTGAGAGTTCCCTGTGGGAATCCTACATTACCAGACACATTGGCGCTACCTCCGTAGACAGCACTACCGTGGTAGACTTGACCGTTGCTGAGAGTTAAGTTTTGTCCAGCTACTACTACGTTGCCGCTATTGCCAGAAAGTCTGCTTCCCAGTCCGCCAACGAAATTCACGTTACCGCCAGCAGCAAGTTTTCCTTCAATATAGGACTCCTATTTGATTTCTGAACAGATTTTAGAGAAAAATCTTTGCTGGATATACATTTAAGTCTCAGTATGTTTTCAAAATTCAAACCGGATTCCTATATCTGTATATTGTTGAGAAATATCTCCTAAAACAAACACATTGTAATCAGAGGCAACACCTAACCCAACTGCATTCGCTCTTGCTGAAAAACCCAGCGCCAGATTGACTACAATAGGAGCCGCTACTAATCCCCAAATATAATATTTCGATTTCATCTTCTGGTTTATTAATTGTCAACAACATCCTATAGGTATAAATCAAACATGACATTAATTTGCTGGACATTTTCATGAAAGTTTCATATCAGATAGAATTACTGTATATTTTTACCTAAATTATCTACTCAACCGCATATTTACTGTTGACTATATCAATTAAATTTTTATCAAAAAGAATTAAAAAATGAGTTATAAGGTTATTTCACAACTTTCAAAGTTTTGAGGCTAGTGTCATTACAACCGCTGATAAATCCTCCCATCTCCTGGATTTGTTGCAGATAGTCAAGAGCCGATTTGGTAATGATTTCTCCCGGCATTAACACAGGAATTCCTGGGGGATAAGGACAGATGATTTCAGCACAGATGCGTTTATTGGTTAGTGTCAATGGTAGTATTTCACTGATAGCAAAAAAGGCTTCACGGGGTGAAATATGTAAAGCATAATCTAGTGTTGTGCCCAGATTTTGCCAAACCTGGTTTTTAACAGTCAAGTTAGTTCGACGATATTCTTTGGCAAGGGTGGTAAAACCTTGCACTAATTGCTCAATATCGGTTGGGGTGTTGCCCAAACTAATGATAAAAGTGAGATGTTGCAGTGAGGCGAATTCAGCAGTGACAGCAAATTGTTCATCAAGAATTTCTTCTGCTTCAAATCCGGTTAAACCTAAACCAGAAACAGTGACAGTTAATCGCGTTTCGTCTAAAGCGACAAAGCCGGAAGATCCCCCAAAATCAGATATTTCCAAAACAGATAAGCCAGGAATTTGACTGATTTTTGTTCTAGCTTCCTTAGCAAGTTGCAAAGTGCGAGACATCAGCATTTTTCCGTGGAGTGCCATTTGCTGACGTGCTGCATCTAAAGAAGCTAAGAGTAAATAACTAGGACTGGTAGATTGTACGAGTTGCAAAGCTTTGCTGATGCGATCGCAATCTATCCTATTGCCTTGAATGTGCAGCATCGATGCTTGTGTCATCGCACCAAGTACTTTGTGAATGGATTGTACAGTTAAATCTGCACCTGCGGCTAAAGCTGGAGTTGGTAATTTGGGATGAAAGGCAAAGTGGGCGCCGTGTGCTTCATCTACGAGTAGAGGGATATTATATTGATGTGTAATGTTGGCGATCGCACTCAAATCTCCACAAACGCCGTAATATGTTGGGTAAACTGTCAACACTGCTTTAGCATCGGGATGCTGTTGGAGTGCAGACTGTAGAGCATTGGGCGTGATGCTATGGGCAATATCTAAAACTGGGTCATATTCAGGATTAAGAAAAATTGGTATAGCACCGGAGAGAATTAAACCTGCGATCGCAGAAGAATGCACATTGCGAGGCAAAATGATTTTATCACCCGTGCCACAGATAGCGAGAATTGCTGCTTCAATCCCACAGGTAGAACCATTGACAAGGAACCATGTTTGCGAAGCGCCAAATGCCTCAGCCGCTAGTTGTTGTGCTGCTTGAATAACACCTTGGGGCGCAAAGAGATTATCTAAATCTGCTAATTCGGTTAAATCAGCGCGAAAGACAGCTTTACCAAATAAATCAGCCAAGGGTTGAGAAATTCCCTCACCTTGTTTATGTCCTGGAGTGTAAAAAGGCGCGTGAGTTCTTGCTGCATTGGCTTTTAAGGCATCTAACAAGGGTGTTTGGTTTTGATTGAGCATTAAAATAATTCGTAATTCGTAATTCGTAATTCGTAATTAAAAAAAACAAACCGTTAATTTTATCAACAGTCTAATGTAGATTGGATAGTAGCTGATACAGACGGAATCAGGCTGCGGACAATTTGGAAAACTATTGCTAATAATGTTTACCCACGTTTGATTACTGCATTTCTGAAGTTAAATGAAAAAAGTTAAACTTTTGGATACTATTGCTACACTCAAGCCCATTCCCATTGAGAGATTACAACTAGTGGAAGAAGATTATACTTCTATCGAAAGCTTACCCAGTGGGCAAGTTGGGACAATTGTAGAAGTGTATGATCAAGAAGAAGAATATCATTATTTAGTCGAGTTTGCTGACACCCAAGGCTCTGAATATCCAATGGCGACTTTGAGAGCAGATGAAATTTTAGTTTTACATTATAATTTGGCAATTGCCTAATGTACAGCATGAGGTAATAATTACGAATTACGAATTACGAATTACGAATTATTCACATGAGACCTTATCATCAAATCCCAATTTTCGAGTGTGGTGAACCGCTAATGGCGATTCCTTTAGAATTGTTTGCGGTGGAATCTCCCCATCCTTATGAAAAACTAGGTGCGCCTTATGGCGATCGCTCTCCTTATTATCTCCGTCAAAAGGTTATCGAAAATTTGCTCCAAGCGCAAAATTATCTTGATGTTCTGCATCCTAACTGGCGGATTCAAATTTTTGATGCTTATCGCCCAGTAGCAGTTCAGCAGTTTATGGTAGATTACAGCTTCGCCCAAGCAGTGCAGGATCGGGGACTGATTGAGGTGGAGTTATCATCAAACCAACGCCAAGAGATTTGGGAAGCAGTTTATGCAATTTGGGCTGCACCAAGTTTAGATGAAAAAACTCCACCTCCTCACAGTACGGGTGGGGCGGTGGATGTGACGCTGGTAGATGATGCAGGGGAAATAGTAAATATGGGTTCGCCAATTGATGAAATGTCAGAGCGATCGCATCCTGATTATTATGCCAATAGCGATCGCCCACAAACGCAAAAGTATCATGCTCACCGTCAGCTATTGCAAGATGTAATGTTAAAAGCTGGCTTTCAACGTAATCCCAGAGAATGGTGGCATTTTTCTGTTGGCGATCAAATGTGGGCTTGGTTGAATAATCAATCCAATCCAACTAATCCTGTTAATGCACATTATGGTCGTCTTACATAAATGCATTAACAATTCTTTAGCTATATTCATCCCAAGCCACGGGAAAAGAATAATCTGAAAACACCAAGGAATCCTGATGTTCGCTGC
Organism: Nostoc sp.; assembly: GCA_041743605.1. Taxonomy (GTDB): domain Bacteria; phylum Cyanobacteriota; class Cyanobacteriia; order Cyanobacteriales; family Nostocaceae; genus Nostoc. Next base: position 4,360 of record JBGTMK010000829.1, on the reverse strand, counting down.
GGGTTTCTTCATCTAGAACTTTGACAACTTTGTTATAAATGTCTTGCGCTTGTTGCGGCGAATCACCAATGCTGGTTAATCCCAACTTGCCAAACTGCGAAAGGCAACCCATAAGATGAAACACTGTGCCCGTTTCAGTACCACTGTCAAAGTGTAGTCTGTGGTCAGCAATGATATCCATCAAATCATTAGGTAATAATCCCTGATAGCGCTCTTTTTGCAGATTGTCTGTGGCAATGTAGTATTTTGGACGACCTTGCTGACTATAAAATAAACCTGTGGAAAGGTCATAGCGACCATTCGTTAATAATTTCAGGGTCATGAATGGATGAGTTGTACCACCTTTACGGAGGTTAATTTCGATCGCCTGAATATCCCAGTCTCCATTACCTTTGTCAACGGCGATAAAATCTACACCAAATCGCTCTAAAGTGCCTTTTTCTGCTAGCTTTCTGCCAACTTGTAATCCCAATTGCTGTAATTGCAATCGATATCTTTCATCAGCAGGAAAGCTACAACCTAGATAAATCTGACCGTCTGGGCCTCCCAGAATTTGGTCGTGGGTTGAAAGAATTTCTACTTCGCCATTAGGTGTTATCCGCCCTTGGACACTGGGCGATCGCTTAATTTCTCCTTCTACAAATGCTTCAACAATTGCCCCTAATTCCGGGATTCTTCCCGAAAAATTATCCCAAGTCTCTTGTTTTGCTTGAAAGCGCATCGTTGAGAAGCGATCGCTAATTGCTGCTACCCTTTGGGTATGAGTATCTTTACCGGATGCTAAATTCTCAATCGGTCTAAGATCCAGCAAGGCATTTCCCTCTCCCGAAATGCCTTCGTTGAGTTTTACCACTACCCGTTTTAATGTCGGTTGACGTTCCCACAAATCAGCGGTAGCCTCTGCCAAATCTTCCTGCTTCCAAACTTTTTTGCTGCCATCTGGATGCGGTACTCCGCTTTGAGCAAAGATTTGCCGACTGCCACTTTTTGTCCCCCAAATCTGTAAATCTGGTGCAGCAGCATACAGCGGTACACCCAATTTTAAAGACAATTCGCCTTCCCAGTGCGAAGAGTTATAGCAGATCATAAATGATTTGTCTAGCCTCAAAGCTTGATGAATCCGCTTTAACAGCCGGGGACGTTCTAAAATCTTTTGGCTAAGAGGCTTAAGGGAAGAATCGTAAGTAGAAAGTAGCAGCAAACGATTGCGAGCATGAGAAAAGGGAATTCCTGGCAACAGTTGCAGATAATAATCAACGATACTAGGATGCAGCGGTACTGATGTTACATAAACCAGCCGAGTCCGGGGATTCCGCAACCGCATTAAGGAAAATAGTAATCTTTCTTCATAATGCTCGCAGCCTTCGATCTTTTGAAGTTCCCGCTGATCGAGACTCAGAGAGGGAATAATTAAGATATCCGCTTCACTATTGTCAAATAACTCGATGGTTTTCCAGCGATCACGTAGGGTTAATTGTAAGTGGCGAAACTTTTCAACTTGCTCTAACTCGGAAATATTTAGTGTTGCCATAAACCCTGCCCTCTAATTATCTCAATGTAGCGTACCGCGTAGGTCTTTGGACTATTAGTTTGGGAACATTCTTCCAGTCTTTTTGCAATAAATTTAGTCTGCAAAAAGGTAGATATGTAGAGATAAAACTCAATAAATATTAATATTAACGAAAATTGATCGCCTAAAATTAGGTATTTTCCCAATCACGAAGTGAAAAAGTAGAAGCCTTTATTTTAATTTAGTATCAATGGCAAAATTCTTGAGTTAGAAGATATCATAATCCATTAATTTAGTAATTCTTATTTATTTTATTTTCTGTCTTAAGATTGAGCAAAGTTTAACTTACTTTACCTCTATGGAGCGATAAATTACAGCTACATACTAGTTATCTTAAAAGGAGATGAAAGTAATAAATTTTTCATCAAACAATAATTGTGTACTTATTTTGGTGGTCAGGTGTGAGGGTAAATAATGTAAGCCACATACATCTACCAGTAATAAGTAGGTTTGACAACCATCTGGGGTATAAAAGCCTAAACTTGCAGATCGCAAGTGGGAGTCAAAGAAAAAATAAGCCTTGGGTTGAATTTTTGATCCAAGGTTTACTTTTGATGAAATTGGAAAATGGGGGGCAGATTATTTTTGATCACCTGTCACCTCTTGCCTAACCCAAATACCCAATACTTAATTACATTCAAAAGTAAAAACTCAATTACCAAGAGAAAAGCTATGGCTAAATCAAAAGAGCAAAAAGAGAAGAAAGAGCAAAAATTACAACCGCCACAGCAACAAGAAGCACCAGGTGTTGAGTCAGAAATGACCCCAAAACCCAAAGCAGATGATGCCCAATATCGGGGTAGTGGCAAGTTACAAGATAAAGTAGCACTGATTACGGGTGCAGATAGTGGTATTGGTCGTGCTGTAGCGATCGCATTTGCCAAAGAAGGTGCAGATGTAGCGATCCTTTATTTAAATGAACACGACGATGCCAAAGAAACAAAACATTTGGTAGAAAAACAAGGGCGTCGTGCAGTAACTATTGCAGGTGATATTGGCGATGAAACCTTTTGTCAACAAGCTGTACAACAAACAGTTGGTGAGTTTGGCAAACTCGATATTCTCATCAACAACGCCGCCGAACAACATCCGAAAGAAAGTATTGAGGAAATCACCGAAGAACAACTAGAGCGGACTTTCCGCACTAACATATTCTCGATGTTTTTCATAACTAAAGCTGCGCTTAAGCATTTACAACCAGGCAGTTCTATCATCAATACCACATCGGTAACGGCTTATAAAGGTAGCCCACATTTACTAGATTATTCTTCTACAAAAGGTGCGATCGTTGCCTTTACTCGCTCCTTATCACAAAATTTAGTACCAAAAGGAATTCGCGTTAATGCTGTTGCGCCAGGGCCAATTTGGACACCTTTAATTCCCTCAACTTTTCCTGATGAGAAAGTTGAAACTTTTGGTAAACAAGTACCAATGCAACGAGCCGGACAACCAGAAGAAGTTGCTCCTAGCTACGTATTTTTAGCTTCTGATGACGGTTCTTATGTGTCTGGACAAGTGTTACATATCAATGGTGGAGAAGTTGTGAATGGGTAAGGAACATTGGTCATTTGTACTGCAATACAGTTCAGAATGAGCAACAAAACCCTCATGTAGAGACGCGATTTATCGCGTCTTCCAAGACCAATTACCTTTAGCCCAAGCGTATTGATTTGTACTGAGATTGTCGTTGGCGCAGCCTCTCATAAAGAAGTATTGGTCATTGGTCATTGGGTATTTACTTTGGACAAATGCCAGATGAAAAACTCTACCCTGATGGTCTTCCATTGGAGGGATGAGTCAAATTTGAAATATTGATAGCCTATTTAGCAGCGTACATTTAAGAAGTAATAACTACGTCTATGGCATCTCCTACACCATTGTATGGCACAGAACTAGTAGATTGTGCTAGAGCAAATGCCAAGCAAGGAATTGAAACTGCTGCTTATCAATGTGGCTATGGTCAAGACCTTAACAAGTTTGCACGAGAACTCAGACAAGCTTGTGAAGAGATGAATTTACAAGTAAAAGAACTTAGCGGATTAATTACTGACCAGGACATGATACTAGAATTGGGTACTGGCGAAATCGTTGCTCCAGAGACGGCATCAGAATTGTAAAAGTTGGTCATTTGTACTTTGTTCTTCACCAATGACCAATGACAAATGACTCTTTTCATAACTTTAAAATTACCCGTGCTAAATTGAAGTAAATTAAAACACCCACAACATCAACTGCTGTGGTGATGAATGGTGCTGACATTAATGCCGGATCTAAACGGAGGTAGCGAAATAGAAACGGCAATGCCGACCCGGAGATAGAAGCTAAAAGAGAAATAGCTACCAAACTAGTGCCGACTGCGATCGCTACTTCTATTCGTCCTTGTAGAAAATAAGCCCAGACAGTAGCGATCGCACCTAACATTCCTCCCAATAATGCCCCTGCGATCGCCTCTCGGCCAATTACCTGCAATGCGCCAAGCGATCGGATTTCATCGGTGTTCATCCCGCGAATCACCACCGTAGAAGATTGAGCGCCCACATTACCACCAGTACCAGTCAGCAAGGGGATGAATGCTGTCAGTGTCACCACTTTTGCCAAAAGGTCTTCTTGCGACTTAATAATCGTTCCTGTAATGGTATTGGTTACAAGTAAAACTAATAACCACACAACCCGCTTCCGAGCAATTTCCAGTAAATTCATCTGAAAATAGTTGTCGCCCCCCGACTGCACACCACCACCCAAGGCATAGATATCTTCGGTGGTTTCTTGTTGCAAAATATCAATCACATC
>JBGTMK010000828.1:0-5398 GCA_041743605.1 Nostoc sp. | reverse complement strand
GCCGCGTAAATTTTCTTAGGTTTTAGGCGTTTAACTCAGTCTGACTCAGTTTGTAAAATAACTGGGGTAATTTCTGATGACTAGTTTTTTGGTTCGCGAGTGATACTCGCGAACCAACTTCTTTTTGTCCAAAGTCCAAGTAGTAGTTTGGTTTGATTTAACCTGAAGATTCCCAAATACCTAATTCTTAATACCAGAAAATCTATCTATAGGTAAATTCTAATACAAAGCTATTGCAACTAAGCTTACGAAGCAACGCCTAATTTCTATGTAAATCGTTATATGGTAGATATTTATATCATTGACCTATTTGTGATTGGTCTGCTTTTGTTGATGGTTACATTAGGGTCAGGTTTAATCGCTCGCTTACCTCTTTCTTTTGCGATTATCTACCTACTGGTTGGCATTTTTCTAGGCCCTTATGGTTTAGGTCTAATTCAATTACGTCGAGATGAAGCTTTCAACGCCGAATTGCTAGAGAGATTAACAGAACTCGTAGTAATTATTTCTGTGTTTAGCTGCGGCTTAAAAATTGTTCGCCCATTAAAATTAAAGGTTTGGGATATTACGACACGATTGATTGTGTTCCTGATGCCAATTTCAATTTTTGCTTTGGCTACTGTGGGTAAATTGTTTTTAGGAATGAATTGGGGAGAAGCGATTTTATTAGGAGCAATTCTTGCACCAACCGATCCAGTATTAGCATCAGAAGTACAACTGACCGACATAAACGACCAAGATGAGTTGAGATTTGGTTTAACTTCTGAAGGTGGGTTAAATGATGCTTTAGCTTTTCCCTTCGTTTATTTTGGCATTCATGCATTAGAAGATGACAACTGGAGTAACTGGTTTCAACAGTGGATTACAGTTGATTTAATTTGGGCGATCGCTGCTGGTATTGCTATGGGAATTGTTATTGCCAAATCTATAGTTTGGATTGACGAGAAAATTCAAAATCGTCTACCTTCTAATGAGTTGATGGAAGATTTTATTGCCATCAGTATAATTTTGGTAACTTATTCTTTAACAGAAGTAGTTAATGGCTATGGATTTCTGGCAGTATTTGTAGCTGGGTTAGTTGTCCAACGCAGTTACAAAAATCCTGAAAAACCACTAGCACAATTAGAATTTATTGAGCGACTTGAAAAGCTACTAGAAGTTGGAACAATTTTACTATTAGGTTCAATATTATTATTGCAACCAATGCTAAATTATGCAGTGCAATCTTTGATCGTGATAATTTCATTATTCTTGATCATCAGACCTGTAGGAGTTTGGATTAGCACAATGGGTAAACGACCTCTAGAATCACGCCGTAGAAATATGCATCCAGGAACTCGTTTGTTATTTGGATGGTTTGGTATTCGTGGTGTTGGCTCTTTATATTATCTCGCCTATGCCTTTGGTCATGGCTTAAAAGGTGAAGCTGCCGAACAAATTGCTTGGATAACTTACACTACTATTGTAGTTTCTGTGATTGTGCATGGAATTAGTGCAACTCCATTGATGAAGTGGTATGAGCGCAATCTTTCCAATCAAACAAAAACTACTTAATACAGTATATATAATTCAGTAGTCAGAATTCAGGTGTTATAATTTAGAATAGGCTGTGCTAAGGAAAGCAAAACATTGATTATACCTGACTTTAAGATAAGTTCTTGTGTACTTCAATAACTTTAAATTTACTGGATTTACGATTTATATAATTAAAAAACCTCTCCTAAAAGGAGAGGCTTAGAAGAAGTTAAAGTTAGATATTATATCTCCTATTTACCTGTCACTTTTTCAATAACTTCTTTCGCTTTTTCACCAAAAGTTTCTGGGGCATTTTGTTCTTTCTCAGCCTTCAAATTCCTTTCGTAAGCCTTCTCAATAGTATTAAGGTTGGCTGAATCTTTTTTTGCTTGTTCATAAGCTTTTTGTCGTTCTTCTTCTCGAACGCCAATACCTGGGTCATATTCGTAAGCCCGGTTAATCTTTTCTTCAGAATTTGGTTTATACTCTGGAGGTATTAGCTTTAATTCTTCAAGAGTAGTTGCATAACTAGATTGTTCAACAAAAATAAACGAACCTGACAAGCTGATAAAAATAATTAAGCCAACAACCAAAATACTTGAAAATACTTGTTTTAAAGTTAGGACAATTTTTTGCATAGCGAAACACTCCTTCTTGTTTTCTGTTATGAGCCTATGTCGTGTATAATATATTCGATATCTAAGACTCATAGGCATACTAAAGGTTTAGGTACACTTTTTACTTCTACCCCAAGGTATATTATTTTTTAGCTATAGTTCAGCTCGCTACCTAAACCATTTTTGTCACAGTCCAACAGCGAAGCAGTACATGAATAATGCCAATTTTATACCTTCCTGGACTTTTATAAGTGTATGCTTAACTTAAACTTATTAAGTTATAACCAACTGTGATAAATTTTGATTTTTCGGCTTTGCATTGCCTGTTCAAATAAATTTGTTGGTAGTGCTTCTTCCACAGCATAAACTCCTGGTTTATTGAGTTTACCTTCTAGCAAGAATTGGGCAATACTACCCGTGCCGCAACCAGAAGCCATAGATGTATTTTCATGCACTACAGTTGAACAATAAATGGCTGTTTCCCCATTTTTTTGCCCTGTTACTTCCGAACGAACTGCTACCCCAATTCCACTAAAATTATTGGTGACATCTGTCATCGAATGGCTGACATGAGATAGAAATTCAATCATATAACGACGCTGCATTAACCACTTGGGAAAAACGTGTGCTGCAATCCAAGTTAAGTGATTGTAAAAATCTGGAACAGAGCCAAATTTAGTAATTACAGTTTTCACTGATGGAAAAGCGTGGGGCAATGTAAAGGTTTCTGGCATATCAAACCAGTAAACTCCACTGCGTTCATATGGAGATGGAAACTCAATTACTTCCCTTTCACTGTAAGGCTTGACTATCTCCCATTTTCCATCTATCCAAGCCTCAAAAGGATACTGTAAACCCAAAAAAGTTGTCCGCATCACTGTAATACCAGCACCACCAGAGCCGGAAACCAAATAACTTAAATGGATCTTTTCTGGTTGATCAAATTGTTCAACTCCCTGACGCACCATACTATTAGAAATACCAGGGAAAATGCCAGTATTAATAATTGCCGTTACACCAGCAGCAGCAGCTTGTTGATGATAATTGAGAGCTTTGCTGGTATAGGAACGGTGGTCGCTGACATCTAGATAATTAACGCCTTGAGCAATACAGGTTTCAAGAACATTAGTATCTCGATAGTGAAATGGCCCAGCACAATGAATGACTAAGTTAGATTTTGCGATCGCATCTCGCAACTTGTCAACTTCCGCCAAGTCCAATATCAAAAACTCCACTTGTCCCCCCGAAGACAAGCTAACAGCTTTCCCAAACTCCGCAGAACGTCCAGTAATCGTAATTTGTGCTTGCGTATGGGTAGCTAGATCCTGAGCAACACTGCTACCAATGCGCCCTCGTCCACCAATAATTAAAACGCTGTCTGTCATTACTCCAGATTAGCAACATTAACCTTATTTCATCAGTTTTGTGTTTTGTTTGTCATCGGTTGCAAGTATGATTTATATCGAATAAAATTTCTACTCTATGCTCTATATAGTTGTAAACAATTTCATAGTAAGGACTTTAGTGCTTAGAAAATAAGGACTTAAGTCCTTACTACAAACAAACTTTGAAAAGTAACTTGACAAAATACTACATTTGTGATTCAATTTGCCTGACTACTGTTAGCGCCGAATAACTCACTCCAGCAGTACCTTCACCTGGATGGGTGGAGTCACCAACTAACCACAGATGTTGGATGGGTGTACGATTTGCGAAGCCAAAGGGGCCAAAGGTGGGTATTCTTTGACCAATACCACCGACTATACCGCGATCGCGGGCTGTGAAATGAGCAAAGGTGCGGGGTGTTGCAGCTTCTTGATAAAGAATAGTTTCTGGTTTGAGATAAAAGTATTGAGCAAGACGAGCGATCGCTTCTTGGGTAAACTTTTCTTTTAGCCCTTCATAATCATCAGTCTGCCACCACTCTGTAGGATCGACAAATGAAGAAGCAATAATTGTCGCTTTCCCTTCCGGTGCGCGACCGTCTCCAGGATGACTGACGGAAACAAATAGGGAATTATTCTCACCAATGGGGCCATCAGCATCGTACAGAAATTGGAGATGGGGAGGACACCCAGGCGGAATTGCGCTTGCATCCACACCCAAATACACCAAAAAAGCACCCGATGCTTGGGGTAGTTTTTCCACGCGGTTTTTATAACCAGATGGCGCTTGTTCTCCTAATAACTGCACCAAGTTTTGCACGGTGACGTTACTAACTATGTGGTCGGCTGGTTCTGTCCAGACTTCGCCAGTTTTCTGATTTCTAATGACAACAGCACTGGCTTTGCCGTTTTTTACTTTGATTTGTTCTACAGTGTGGCGCATCAATAACTTGCCACCATCTCTTTCTAAGGATTGTACCAAGCGATCGCTCAACACCTGCATACTTCCCTGGAGGTGAAACAATCCTTGGGGTAATTGGGATACACTCAACGCCGTTGCTGCGTAAAGTAATGCTGTCTCGTCTGCATTTACCTGGGAGTATAGCTTCAGTTGCAAATCCAAAAAAGTTCTCAGTCGTCGGTCATTTCCCAGTCCACATAACCGTAAAGCATCTCCTACCGTAAATAAAGTGAAGGGTACGGTAATTAATGTACTCGGACGCACGGCTTGGATTAACTGCCACAAATCCCATAAATTACGCGGCGGTAGCACCGGGTCGCGTCCTTGAAATTCCCAACTCGCATCAAACAAAGTTGCCATCAACTGCCAAAATGGTTCGCTACCAGGAAATTGTTTTTGCCGTTCCTCTTGCCATTTCTCTTGGTCGCGCCAAACGTTGATGGGTGTGCTTTCCCCAGGTAAATACACCGCACAAGCAGGGTTACAAGGCGTTGCTGCCGGCAAATCTATTTGCAATTCTGAGAAAATGCGGTAGTGAATTCCCCCTGGTTCTAACCCTGCAACTTGAGTTGCTCCCACATCAAAGGTAAATCCCTGCCGTTTAAATGTCGAAGCACAGCCTCCTGGTGCGAGGGCTTGGTCTAGAATAAGGACGCTGTAACCTCTATGAGCTAATAATGCCCCAGCAGTCAGTCCACCTATTCCTGCACCAATAACGACTACATGAGATTTACTTTTGTCAATAGAAATGCTGGACATTGAGATTTAGTTTTACAATTCTTAATATTGCTATTCATAATTTTATAGCGTGATTGATTAAACCACAATCTTCGTTTAGGGGTGCATCCTCTACAACTTTGTTGCATGGAAGTGCTATCACGTCTAAAAACCTTGGCTAGACAGATTAAAATAATGATGGA
>JBGTMK010000827.1:0-6113 GCA_041743605.1 Nostoc sp. | reverse complement strand
ATGCTGTCCACCCTTAGAGCGGGGAATCACATGGTCAAGTGTTAAATGCTTGGTGCTACCGCAGTATTGGCAGGTGTGGTTGTCTCGCTTGAGTACTTCACGCCGATTTACAGGTGGTACTTTCCAGTGGCGTTCGGGATTACCAACGGTTAAGCGGATATGTTCAGGAACTTGTAGTACAACACTGGGAGAGCGGACTTCCCACTGCTTTGTAGTGCCAAAATTCAACGATTCTGCCTGACCTGTGACTAACAGCACGATTGCTCGTTTAATGTTGATACGTGCCAGTGGTAGGTAGTTTTTGGAGAACACCACCACCGAATTTTGTAATATGTGTGGTTGAGCTTGCATACGTTAAATCCACTCCTCAAAAAATAACCCCCGCCTCTGGTGAACAGGAGCGGGGGTCTCTTCGTTGATACTTTTTGCCCTATGTTGGTGCTGTAAGACATTTGCACCTCCCGCTTTGGATAAGTTGATCTATATTCAGCCGTCCGGCAATTACTCCCAAAATACCTTCACTTGCAGATTTATCGCCGTCGAACAGATACATTCCCTCAAACGCAAACAGCGCGAATACTCTGCCTAAACCCTTACTGGGTCGGCAATGCATTGCGCTACTAATGGTTGAAGAGAATCTGCTTATCATTGAAGGTTTGTAGTATTTGTAATTGAGACTTATATTAATAATACAGTTGTAGTATACGTTTGTCTACTGCACAATTCTGGGGACGGGCGAACGCTACGTGAATGCCTTGGCGGTAAAGGCTAAATTTGCAGATGGGGCATCATTTTTTCTCAGCACAACCTTCTAAAACCTTATTCCCCAGGATAAAAATTGCCGAGTATGGATACTCTTTATCTGACATACCATCGCTACAGGCATCGACTTTTTTGATGATTAAGATATTGTTGGTTTTGCCCTGAAGTCGGTAGACTCGCACCAAGTCTGCGGGTCGCCCCTCTGCTTTTAGGGGTGCAACATAGGAGAAGGTTTGCTTTTGCACACCTAGTGAAGAGTAGACAATTCCCCTTTTGCTCACAGTAACACTCCAAAAAGGTTCTGTACCTCCGGCGATGAATTCTTCACTACTAGCAGTTTGTGCAACAACGAGACTATTCCTAGTAATAGATGATTCATTGGCAGTACTGGGGCTGTTAGCTAGTAAGCTAGCGCCAAATAAGAGCAGAGTAACATAACAGATGAAACTTTTCATGTATCGAGGTATAGCTACTAATTTGCAATATTCTTGTACATTATTGGACAACTGTAAATATACGGCACTCAAAAGACGTGGAACAGTTCTGCCCTAATGTTCCCCTCAAGTATCCGATTATCCTCTAAGAAAAGGCGATGCCTACGGCGGTAAACTACGCACCCTGGATCTCCTTTCTTATGAGTGAAAAATTGTTAGTTGAGTGCAGCAGCGATCGCTTCTCTAATGAAGTTGCTATTTCACTAACAGGCGATCGCTTTATCTGGCGGATTCCGCCAGATACCTCAATGGATGCGTAGCTTGCAGCCGTAGGCATCGCTCAAAAAAATTCATCAAGAAGGCGATGCCTACGGCGGTAAACTACGCACCGGGTCGCCTTTCCTCGCTTGAAAATTTCGGCTCTTGCGTTGGTTTTATGGTACGGCATTAAAATAGCCATTTTATAGAAAGGCTCAAAAATTTAAAATCCAGTCATAGCAAGGAATATAGGCTCTGATTAGATTTTATTTATTATTCGACTCCATAAAAAGAACTGAAGAGCCAAAATTTCTAGATGAATTTCCTCATCAACTATGGATAATGCTATCGAGTTGGAGTTCAAGATAAATAGTTTTAAATCCGCTCTTGTTTGGGGATTCACCAATTTGGTAAAAACCGCGTTTGAGATAAAGCATCCGGGCTACATAAGAAGAAGAATGTTCCCAAGTATACAACCGTAAGTACCTTTTTGCTTTTGCTTGTGCTAGGTCGATGGTAAAGTCTAATAGCTCTTTTCCAATTCCTTTTCCCCGAAATTGTGATGCTACACAAAACCAGCCTAACCAGTCAGCTTCTTGTTCGTCTTCGCTTTTGCAATATAACCCAGTTAGCCCAATTACTTGGAAAGATTTCTCATCGATAGCAACCCAGTAATTGAGTTGGGTAATTCCACTGTTTGAAAACCATTGAGCATATTTATCTCGATATAAACTTGCCGCCAGCGATGGACTATCACTACTATTACTCACGCCTGGGAAAACTTCCTCTCTTAGGTGAATTGCTTGCTCCAGGGTTGCTATCGATAATGATTCAATGTACATAACACTAGTCACTCAAGCTTAAAGTAACCATATCTATATCTAGGCTACTATCTCAATTAACTGTAAATTTTTCGGTGAGCAGGCAGATTTAAGTGGGAACCATTATTGCTGCCATTCTCCCTCTTCATCCCGAAGAACTAATTCTACCCTTAGTTTTCATACCTAATTTGCTTTTCCTCTTTCAGTTTGTTTTTCCTAGTTGAGGATGGCACCAAATCGAAACGAAATACGAGCAAGTCCTGAATCTGAATGCTGTTTTCGTAGCTTGGCTCAGGTAAATACCAAAAGTAGTCCTGGCGCACATGATCCATCCGAAATCCGCACTTTTGATAAAAAGCAATGTTGGCGATACTTGAATTAGACGTGCCGACGAGTATCTGTCTCTTGCCGCGTTGCCTCGCCTCTTGAATCAACCAAGCAACGAACTCTTTACCTAAACCTTGCCTTTGAAACTCAGGTGCTATACCAAGTTCCATAATTTCGCAGGGGTCGCTGCGCCATTTCATGGTTGCTGCACCAACCAAGTGTTCGCTGTCGTCCATGCGATATACAGCATCGACGAGGTTAGCAAGTCCCCATCGCAGCGCACGCTCCGATTGTTCTGCCAACAGTAGTATCGGAATCAGCGCTTCAAGTTCGTCGTCACGAGCTTGTCGAATAGCAATCGCCATTCATATTCCCCTTTAATCACAATTTATTTTTCAAAACTATAGTACCAAGTCTAATTAATCGATATAAACCAGGAAAAAGGAAATTAATCATCTAAAACTTAGTCCCAGCAAGGCTTTTAGAATTGAACTCTTCACAGTACAGTGAGCGATCGCACCCTTAGATATTGTCAAGTGTGAACCGTATAGTGAGGAGAGCAATCGCTTACTTTAACCAGTATTAACGCAAGCTACATAACTGCTTTTGACAATAAGCCCGACATATCCAACACTGAATAAAGTTGTAAAGCGATCGCCCAGTCGCTCTAGTTCTTCTTGGATAGCGATTAGTTCTTGAGTATCATTATCCATACTTACCTACCACAAAGATAACTGCCCAGGTGTTACATTTGATTTACCACCTTGATGGTAATGAAGGTGACAACCACTGCAAAGAGCTATAAGGTTGCCTCTGTGGTTATTTGCCGGATTTCTGTCCCAATGATGTACCTGTAGGGTGTACACTCTGCGTTTTGAGCGTGTTAGATGTGATGTTTTTTCACCAGGGGCGATGCACTGTAACCCGCATTTTTGACAACGCCACTGGGCTTGTTGTTTAACTGAAGTGGCAATTTCTGACCAATTATCTGGATATAGAGAATGGGTAAACGTCATCAGTCTAATTAAACTAAAGCTTGACCAATTGTAATGCTTTCTAGCAGTACGAAAGCTTAACCAAATTCATTCATACATATAGGCGATGGCTCCGCCCGCCGCAGGCATCGCTACTAGCCATAAATATCTTTTAATACAGCTTCTAGCCCCGCATTTAAATCTTGCAGTGCTGCATCTATACTTTCATAACTTTCTTTTCCCTGCCAAAACATTCCACCACAATCGAGTGCGCGTACAAAAGAATTGAGAGGACTATCTACGTCATAACCAATTTCAATCCAGCCTTCATGCTCATCTACCCAACGAGCAATATTTGGGTAAGTTTTTTCAAATGAAACTTTCATATTTTCCTCCAGAACTAATCGCCCCATCACTCATCATTATGAGGTAAATACAATCCACTACTATCAGTCGGTCTAATTGTAGAGCCAAAGCGTTGCTTATCGGCGTTAGGTATCGCTGACAAGCATTTTCAAGCGAGGAAACTTAGGCGATCACCAAGGCGTGGGCGGTTATGCGATTCCTTAATTTATTTGAGGTAGCGTAATGAATTTAATTTTGTCCAACTACTTAAATATTCAGATGCTCAATAGTCTGGCGAAGAATTTTACTAGAATGTTGTAACTGCTGTAATTCAGTTGGATTCAGCGAAAGATTCAAAACCCTCGTAACGCCCTGACGGTTAACTACCGCAGGTAAACTCAAACACACATCTTGAATACCATGAATATCATTGAGCAGAGTGCTAACAGTTAAAACTCGGTTTTGATTACGTAAAATTGACTGTGTAATTTGGCTTACTCCCAAACCAATCGCATAGGAAGTTGCTCCTTTGCGCTGGATAATCTCGTAGGCAGCATTCTTCACTTGTGCAAAAATTTCTTGTAATTGCGAATCTATCTGTTTACCTTCTTCCCAGTTTTCATCTGTAAGGTGCATTCCAGATATATTCACCTTGCTCCAAACAGGGACTTCACTATCACCGTGTTCACCAATAATGTAAGCGTGCAAACTACGCGGATCAAGTTGTAACCGTTCAGATAGCAAATAGCGGAAACGTGCAGTATCTAAGACTGTTCCCGAACCAATTACACTAGAACTAGGCAACCCAGAAATTTTCAGAGAGACATAAGTCATGATGTCTACTGGATTAGTCACAATCAGCAAAATCGCTGTTGAACAAAATTTCACAACTTCTGGAATTAAGCTTTGAAAAATTTCTACATTTCTGTTTACTAAATCTAAACGGGTTTCTCCTGGCTTCTGCTTGGCTCCAGCAGTAATAATGACAATATCTGCATTCTCACCATCAGCTAAAGTTCCCGCCTTGATTAAGGATGGTTCAACAAAGGGTAGTCCATGATGTAAATCCATGACTTCGCCTTCTAATTTGTGCTGATTGATATCAACAATTACCATTTCATCTAAGATGTTTTGGATGAGCAGTGAATAAGCACAAGCCATTCCTACCTGACCTGCACCAATAATTACTCCTTTACGGGGTCGGCGGATGATAGGCGAAATAAATTTATCTTCTGATGAGGATGTAAATAAGTTTTCAAAAAACATACAAACAATTACCTATCTCAAATAGTGTCGTATTTCCCTAAACAGTATCATTCATCCAGCCGCATTCTGAATTTGGGCAATCCCAATGCATCCGTACTGACCAGTTCCGGTCAAATTCAGTACCATACTCAGGAAACTTGCCAGTAACCCTCTTCTGTCACTTTCCGGGAGGCGATCGCTAGAAACCTGATTAGGCAATCAATACAAGCTATTCTGCCAATCTATATGCAGCATTATATGATGTTAACCCGAAACCTGTTTTACACTGGGCTGACCCGTGCCAAGAAGTTAGCGATCGTAGCGCAAAAAAAGCGATATCTCTAGCGGTGCGTTCTGCTGATGACCAACGGCGGTACACAAGGTTACAGCAACGCTTGCTTCAGACAGGGCTGCATTGGTGAGATGTAATCTATTAGTGATGAATTTTGATTATTAAAAATAAAAAAGTTTATCGAATTATTTGATTTATACTTTTAAATCCCCAGGTAAAAAAAAGCCGAAAAGTTTGTATGTCCAGCCTCAGTTCAGACATGGTTCGCATCTATTTGCAGGAAATTGGTCAGTATCCTTTATTAAAGCCAGAGGAAGAAATTGCTTATGGTAGACAGGTACAACAAATGATTGCCATTGAGCAATCTAAAAATGAACTTACCCAACAGCTAGACCGGGAACCAACAATGACAGAATTAGCCAATGCTGTCGAAAAAACCGAAGCACAAGTCCGAGCAATACTACACCTTGGTCAAAAAGCTAAACAAAAAATGGTGACAGCTAACCTGCGACTAGTAGTTTCTGTTGCCAAGAAATACCAGAACCGCAATTTGGAATTTTTAGATTTGATCCAAGAAGGAGCAATAGGTTTACAACGGGGTATAGAAAAGTTTGACCCGAACCTGGGGTATAAGCTCTCGACCTACGCCTACTGG
>JBGTMK010000826.1:0-3623 GCA_041743605.1 Nostoc sp. | reverse complement strand
ATGATGGTGATGATGGTGATCTCCATCTCGCTGGGGATTAACCGCCAAAGTTTGCTCTGACAACAACTCTCCAATATGAGCATCAGCCCATTGCGCCGCCATTGCCAAGAATTCTGGATGATCGTTGACGCAAGCCATTTGCACGTAGTTCGTACCAGGATGCTGTTTTTCCAAAGCATGGATGATGTGGTGTACATCCAATAGAGTTTCGTGGTTTTCTGTCGCAAAGCCAATTGGCATAAATATCACTACTTTCGCACCCAATAGAATCAAGTTATTAGCAGCTTGCTCTGCATTTGGCTGCGTCCAATCAATTAGGGGTGTGTCATGATTGAGCCAACCCACCGAGATTAAGGGATAACGGTTAATCAACTTATCCCGAACTAAATCATACATTGCTTCACTTTCGGCAATCCCAGAAGTAAAGCCTTTAGCTTTGTGAGGACAGCCATGATTCATTAACACAATACCGATTTGAGAAGGTAGATAAGCTGAGGCTAACTCAGCAATTTTCTCCTCAACCAGATGAGCCATTAAATCGATATAGGCTGGTTCGTTGAAGAAAGAAGGAATGTAACGCTGTGCTTTAACCCAGTGTTCTTCACCATCAGTCAACTCAACAAGAGCATTGTTAACTTGCTCGATCGCAATCCCACTAGTAAAGATAGAATCAACAACCAGCAGTGGGTAAATTAGCAGCTTGTCGAAGCCTTGGTTTTTGATTTCTACCAAGACTTGATTGGGTAGAAAAGGGGCGCAGAAGTTAAAAGCTTTGAAAACTTGAACCTTATCACCCCATTTTTCTTGTAAATTCTTTTCAATGCCAGCACGCTGCTGTTCAAAGATGGCGTTGTGTGGGGAGATAAAATCGTGGTGTGTATGTCCCCACTCGTGGCGGTCAAATAGCGCCAAAAGCTTTGCTAGGGGGGGATAAATCCAGGTTGGTACTGGTGCAAATTTTGCTGTCAGTAGATTTAAAGCCTGTTCGTTATAGTTGGCGAAATCTTCGTAGCTTTCGACTTCGCCGTAGCCCATGAGCAATACGGCTACACGGTCTTTACCTGATAGATGCTCGTGAGTGTGTTGTACTTTTTCCGGCGTGGCAACCACAATCAGTTCCTCAATATAACCAGAGTGCAGAGAGATTTAGAGCTAGGGAATATAGCGATTCTCGCTTGGATGCAATAGACTTTGACATCTCTCCAAACCTCTCTCCTAAAAGTAGAGAGGCTTTGAATCTTGTTCCCCTTCCCTGTAAGGGAAGGGGCTGGGGGTTAGGTCTGTATTGCACTCAGCCAAGAAGCACTATAGCTTACGCATTTTTCCCTACTAGTAACTTATTATCCCATCCAGGGGGATAGGATAGGTGGAAAAATCAAGATAATACATCAAAAGACATATAAAACCGTTCAGCCACAAAGATTTCTCTTACAATGCCCAATGCCCAATTTGCAAAATAGACAGATGAGTATAATTATTTGCCCTGGAATTCATGAGCCAGAATTAACTGAAAGCTTTAGAGTAGGATTGTTAGATTTAATTTCTAATAACGCGATACCTGCGGTGAGCTACGCTAATGCACCCAATTACGCAAATATACTGGTTTATCCGGGTAAAGATGTTTTGGTTGTATCAGCCTTGCACATTTTGCAGTTTTTGCGGGATTGCTTGACCAACTCTCCAGAATCATCAATTATATTCATTAGCTTTAGCGCTGGGGTAGTCGGGGCAATAGGCGCAGCGCATTTGTGGCAACTCTTGGGTGGTCGTGTCAAAGGGTTTATTGCTATAGATGGATGGGGAGTACCACTACAGGGTAATTTTCCTATTCATCGAATGAGTCATGATTATTTCACCCATTGGAGTTCTTCTTTGCTAGGTTGTGGGCAAAATAACTTTTATGCAGAGCCAGCAGTTGATCATTTGTCCATTTGGAAATCTCCCCAAAATGTACAAGGCTGGTGGGTAGATTCATCCATTGGAATTTCTCCACCCAAAGGTCGTCTGACAGCAGCTGAGTTTTTGCTTATGCTGTTAAAGCATTATGAAGTAAATTAATCCGGACAATGGAGTAAGTAAACAGGAGTTAGGAGTGAGGAGTTAGGAGAGACGCGATTCATCGCGTCTGTACAAGAGTAAGGAGTTAGCATTTATTCTCTCCCATGCCCAATGCTCTATGCCCCATCTACCCAAAGTATCTAATGTTTCCAACTGAACCGGCTGCTGTTAATAACGGATTTGGCGCACTGCTAAAAAACCGTGGTTTTATGCTCCTGTGGATTGGGCAATTGGTGTCCCAGTTAGCAGATAAAGTTTTCTTCGTTTTGATGATTGCTCTACTGGAGAACTACTCACCGCCTCCTGGGTTAGCACAAAACTCGATGTACTCAACATTGATGCTGTCCTTTACAATACCAGCAATTTTGTTCGGTTCTGCTGGTGGTATCTTTGTTGACCGCTTGCCAAAAAAGCTGATTATGGTCGGTTCAGATGTCGTGCGTGGGTTGTTAACGCTGTGTCTTCCCTTCTTGCCAAGGGAGTTCCTAATTCTGTTATTTTTAACTTTTGCCATTTCCTCAGTGACGCAGTTTTTTGCACCAGCCGAGCAAGCAGCTATTCCCTTGTTGGTGAAGCGAGAGAATTTGTTGGCAGCCAATGCGCTGTTTAGTAGCACGATGATGGGAGCTTTAATTGTTGGCTTTGCAATTGGTGAACCAATTTTGAGTTTGTCGAAAAGCTTGATGGGAGCAGAATACGGTCAAGAGGTTGTGGTTGGTGGATTATATCTATTATCGGCTGCGATCATGCAGCCAATTAAGTTTAAAGAACACAAACCCCACCAAGAACACCAAGGATCAAATCACCCTTGGACTGAATTCACTGAGAGCTTACGCTATCTTAAGAAAAACCGTTTGATATTGAATGCCATGCTGCAACTGACAACTTTATATTGTGTGTTTGCAGCGTTAACAGTGCTGACAATTCAATTAGCCGAGGAGTTTGGTCTTAAAGAAAAACAGTTTGGCTTTTTCTTAGCAGCAGCCGGGGTGGGTATGGTATTTGGTGCAGCGATTTTAGGTCACTGGGGTGATAAATTGCATCACAAACCCCTACCTTTAATTGGATTTTTGATGATGGCACTAGTTTTAGGAGTGTTCACTTTTACGCACAACTTGTTGGTGGCGCTGGGATTGTGTGCATTTTTGGGTGTAGGTGCTGCCTTCATTGGTGTGCCCATGCAAACTTTAATTCAACAACAAACACCATCTACCATGCACGGTAAAGTATTTGGCTTCCAAAATCATGCCGTCAACATCGCTTTGGCCTTGCCTCTGGCTATTACTGGGCCATTAACTGATGTTCTGGGCTTGCGAACTGTGCTTGTCGCAATGAGCATTATTGTCGTGGTTGTCGGTGTTTGGGCTTGGCAAAATACCCGCAAAGTCTTGCAAGACGTAATTTAATTAATGTAGACTAATAATCTAGCTTTATATCTAATATAAAAATTAATAAGATTTTGATTGAAGTTTTCAATTAAAATGAAATCTTAACTACAGAATTCAGCATTAACTTTAGCTATAGTCTGAGGTTTGACCGTGCGATCGCTTTCCCAAATTAGTCTC
>JBGTMK010000825.1:0-2309 GCA_041743605.1 Nostoc sp. | reverse complement strand
ATTAGTGAATGGAATGAAGCGAGAACTTCTACTAGTACAGTTAAGACTTCTATTGAGTCGGTTTATAAGCCAAAAACTGCTGAATCTTCAAGTTGGATGGATGGTGCAGGAGTGGGCATATTTCTAGCGATATTAATGTTTTTTCTATTTGGTGGTAAAAGAGGTAAATGAACTATCTATCTGAGAAACATAAACAGTTAGAAGAGTCCCAACAATCGGGTTTAATGAAGTGGTTCGGACAGTTGCCGATGGATAAAAAAGCTGTTGCAATTGGGCTTAGTTTAACTGTGGGTATTGGCTCGGCGGCGATGGCTTGGCAGGGAACGAGCAGCGATCGCATTTACTTCTGTTTGAAAACCCCACAGAAAACATTGACCTGTGAGGATAAAAATGGACGACCTTTCAGGATGACCCCATTTTATTGGTCACAGTGGAAGAGTGATGGAATGCCCCGCCAAGTAGTGAGAGATCCAGCGATGGGGGTAAACGGGCTGGTGAAAGCGACCAACCCATATAAACCGTTTTGGGGTTTTGGGGGATTTCTGGGGTTTGCGCTAGCTGGGTGGATGTTGCGGCACTGCCAATCGGAAGAGAAGCAGAGAGCAGTTTTTGAAGACATTGCCCAAAAACGGGACGCAGCAAAGGCAGAGATGGCCGCACGTTCTGAGTTACTAGAGAGTTACAGGGATGTTGCGATCGCAGAAGTCCAACTACAAGCTGACCTGGATCTAGTCGCCAACGATCGCACTGTTGATATCCAAAAAGCTGAGATTTACGCTCACACGGAAATTGAAGTCACCCAAATGGAGGCAACTGATGCCATTTTTGAGGCGCAAACGGCTGGGATGACCGAGCAACAGAAGGCGGAGTACATCAAGCAGTTGCGTGAAATGAAAACCCCTTATCTACAAGGTAGCCAGACTTTACAGGGGACGATTGACCCCAACGATAAGGTAACTGGGGCAGACGGCCAAGCAATCGCAGAAGGTGACAAATATCGCTGGATTAAAAACACCATTGGCTACCCCACTTTAATCTTTGGTGGCATGGGTGCGGGTAAGTCGTGGACTACTAGAGAAATTATTTGGAAGAAAGTACAAGCTGGCTGGAACATTGTAGCCCTCGACCCTCACGGCACACAGGTCGAATGGCGAGGTGTGCGGCTGATTACCGGCTACAAAGAAATAGCCGAATTCATGCAATGGTACATGAATGAAATGCGCCAGCGCTATGAAGATTACCGCAAGAGCGGCATGACTGAAGAACAATGGACGGAGAACCTAAGAGCATCGGGCAAGATGCTATCAGTTATCTGTGAAGAATTTACGACATGGACAGATAACATTGTTGAGCCAATGCCAGATGATTGTGAGGATGAAAAATGGAAGCCTGACCCAGATTTTATTGGTAAATGGTTTCGCTGTGCCATGACTGAATCTCGCAAACAATTAATGATTCCTTTGTTCGTAGCTCACGACCGCACAATGGAAATCTTAGCTAAAGCCAAAGGATTATCAAAACTTCGAGATGCGGCACTGTTAGAAGTAGAACTAATCGCAACTATTGACCCAATTACGACAGAAGCAAAAGCCAGTGGTATGGGTAGGATTAAGCTACCTGGGCATGGGCAATGGATTGATATTGAACTGCCTAAACTTGACCACAAGCGAATTGATTTTCGGCTTGATAAACCTGTGACCAGTAATGAACCGCCAACCATCGATAAAGCCACTTTAGAGCGCATTTATGAACTGGAATTCAATCTTGGTAACAAAGCAGGTGACACCCAAGATGAACCTAAGAAACTATCACCCCAGGCGCAAAAGCTGTATGAATATCTCACCAGAACTGAACGAATAGAAGCTGATGTAAGAGAGTTCAAGGGCAACTTTAAAGTGAACGGTGAGAGATTCACTGTAGAGCAAATCAAGGGCTGGATGTACGAAATTGTTGGAGCATCTTTAGCCGATTGGATAGGCGAGGGTGTTATCAAGCTTAATCAAATTTGACTGCAAAGGGTGTCTGGTGTCTCGCCTCACAAACACCCTTTTTTAACGGACACAGGACACCAGACACCACAGACACCAAAGCTCAAAACCCTTGTATAGCATAGACACCAGCAGACACGACCCCAGACACCGCCCAGACACCAAGTGTCTAATACGTGTCCGCTAGACACCAATAAGAAATTACCCAATAAACAGCCATTTATTATTAGAGGATTAATAAAATCATGCTGAAAATAGTAATTGTTGAACCAGAAATATTCACTCTCTTAGGCATCAAAGCTGCTATTTCACAATCTCCTG
>JBGTMK010000824.1:0-5257 GCA_041743605.1 Nostoc sp. | reverse complement strand
GGGACTGGGTACTGGGGATTGGAGGCTGGGTACTGGGGATTGGGGACTGAGGATTGGGGACTGGAGGCTGGGTACTGGGGACACTTCGACGAGTATATGTGCATCCGCATCAAAATCAGTTTGTGCTTTTTGTTTTCTACCTCCCGGTTGTAAAATTGCCGCCACGTCATCACGAATATTTGTAAAATCGCCTTGATGTTGTCCTAACCAACCTGGTAATTCTGCATCATTCAGTTGACTAATACTTTGCAGCAAGTCTACCCCTTGCAAAAGCACATCCACATCGTCGGGAGTTAAAGTAATGGTTTTGCTTTGAGCAGATACAAAACAATCTTCCATCACATGCGCTAATTCTACCACTCCATCTAACCCAACAATTCTCGCAGCACCTTTGATAGAATGAGCCGCCCGCATTAAAGCTTCTAATTCCTGTGCTGATTGAGGCTTGTTTTCTATGGCTAATAATCCATTATTCAAGATGTTAACTTGCGCTTCTGCCTCCAATCTAAACAAATCCATCATCGAACTACCATCGCCATTTATGGGTGACAGTTCAGGAAGAGGAGGAGATGTGAGGGTTGCAGGGTGCAGAGGAGAGAGACTTTCCTCCTTGCTCCCTCCTCCCTGCTCCCTTTGTTTTTCTCTATCATCTATCACCTGTTCTTTAATCACTAAATTAGCAATAGTTTTCTGAGTTGTATTCCAATCCCAAGCGTGATCTGTCATCCAAACATCTAACCGATCTTCAGCAGCTTTACTCATATTTAAGAGTAAATCACTAGCATGAAATAAGGTATCAATTTCTTCTTCCCTCAAGCTAATACTTTGTCTCTGAACAGCTATGAAGCAATCTTTCATCAGATGCAACAAATTGGCAGCCGCTTCCATCTCTAGAATACTGCTAATTCCCCAGAGAGAATGAGCAGCTTGTATTGCTTGCTCAATTTCATTCATTGAAAACGGCTGCTTTTTTAATCTAGAAAGACATTCTTTCAGGATAGCAACATTAGTTTCCACTTCCTGACGAAACAGTTCCAAAATGGTGTAGTTGCTCATAAGTATCCAGGAATAGTGACTGGGGAATAGAGATAAATTTTACCAATAAACCTCTTGCATAAATAATTTTTTGTCTCACGCATTCGCCTTTAGGCATTCCCGCAGGGTAGGCGTAAAAAAGGGCTTTTTCAAGAGATATAATGACCAATTATAAAATCTTATGATTGAGGGTATAAAACAATAAGTCAGAATCAAGATAATTTACTTGTTTACCTTCCCAGTAGATGATTCCTTTGGTATAAGCTTCTTCAGATTTAGTGATGACGACGGGTACATCTTGCAACTCATTGAGATGAAAGCGGAAAATTCCATGCACTTCATCTACAGGAAATACCCATTTATCTTCTCCTTGTCCCGCTACAATCATCCGTTGAAGATTAGTTGGTTGAACTGTGGATTTATCCTTTTTATTTGCTTTGTTGTTTACATTCTCCTGAGTGGGTTGGATATGTAAAAGATGTTTGAGAGAAGCACAAAGTAAAATTTCTCCCCGAATGTTGACTAAACCTAAAAATAAGTGGTTGCTGCGATGTGGTAGAGGTTGAATAACGCAAGGATGGTTAACTTCTTGTAGCATTCGGACTGGTAAAGCTAATCTCTCATTTTCGAGCCGAAATATGATAGTAGAAACAGCTTCAGTAGTGCGAAGAATTGCTTCATTATTATCAGAAATAAGTGTATCAGATGTTTCTTCAAGAATGTGAAGCCAGTCTTCAAGATAATCTGTTGGTGCTTCTCTTTCTAATAAACTATCACCAACTGCGGCATACACTGGACATTCATAACAATGGATGACAGTTTTCAACTCGGTACAAGAGCGATCGCCCATTACACCAATTTTATTCCAGCAATCATTGAAAATAGGCTGTTCTATATTAATATTGTTATCTTCTTCCATGAGCATCACCTTTTTTATGCTCAATTTTTAACGTGAAAACGGGATATTTCTTCTCTTAATGATTGTGCGGCTTCTTCTAATTGTTCTAAAGCATCATTAGTCTCTCGTAAAGCATCAACTGTTTGCTGAGAAGCCTCTGTTAATTGCTCCATTGCTTCGCTAATTTGTCCAGCCCCCTGAGACTGTTCTTCCATACTTTCACTTACCTGTATAAATTGCGGTGGTAAGCTTTGCACTTGATTGATAACTTTTCCAATTTGGTTACTAATTTTGTCTACTTGTTTAACACTATTATTCACCGAATTGTTGAACTTATCCATTTCCATTACACCCACTGAAACTGCTGATTGCATATCTTTAACTATTTGCTCAATCTCTAAAGTTGCTACAGCAGTCTGATTTGCTAACCGTCGAATTTCCCGCGCTACTACCGCAAAACCAGCCCCATATTCTCCTGCTTTTTCTGCTTCTATAGCTGCGTTTAATGATAAAATACTGGTTTGATCGGCAACTTTTGTAATTGTGACAACAACATTATTAATATTGCTGGCTTTTTTATTCATTATTCCTAATTTAGAAGTAATAGAATTTGTGGCTTCTGTTAATTGCTGCATGGTGTTTTGCATCTCTTGCAATTCATCACGACTTTCACTTGCACCAGTAGCGGTTATTTTAGTTAATTCAGCCACTTGCTTCATCATATTGACTAAATTTCTGGAGGTAGCAGCAATTTCTTGAGCAGTAGCAGCAACTTCATTGGTAGAAGCTAATTGTTCTGTGACTGTGGCTTCTAATTGTTTTCCAGAAGCGGCAATTTGTGTACTGGAAGTGGTAATTTGCACACCTGACTGTTGAACACGTCGAATCAAGGCATTTAAATCCTTGTTCATGGTGTAAAAGGCATTTTGTAGTTTGCCAATTTCGTCTTGACTATCTGAAGGCTGAATTTGTATTGTTAAATCTCCACTAGATATTTTCTGGGCAGTATTCACCAACTCACCCATCTTAGATGCAACTGTAGAAAAAGCAGTTTGTAGTTTACCGATTTCATCTTGTCTATCTGATAATTCTATCTGTGCGGTGGAATTACTATTAGCTATATACTGAGAAATTTTTACTAATTCACTCAGCTTTTGAACTATGGGCTTACTAAAATAAAAACCAAAGACAATAGCAATTATAGGACAAATTATTAAGCATATTAATATTAATAAATTAGTTTGATTCGCGTCAACATCGGCTCTTTTTTGGGCTTCTTCTGCTAAATTAGCATTATATGTAAGTAATTCAAATATTGCCTCAGCTGCTGTATCGAACCTCGGTTCTAATTGAGCAATTGCAAAATCAACCATTTTCTCATCTACTTGAATAGCCATTTCGGTTCTCGTGAATTCAGGGGTGTTAGCTTTTCCCTGTTGTAATAATAGCTGCTGCACTTTTCTAGGGTTAGTAAACCCAAAGCTCATATACTGGTCATTCAACTGAAGAAACTGTTCGCTAGCGGCTGACCATCTATCCCATGCACTCAAAACTTTTTGATAAATCCTGTCTTCTTCAGATCCACGAGGCAATTTTTCGTATGACTCCCGTCCCTCTTTCATATCCTGCAAAGCTGTTTTAATTTTGGTTATTTCTTTTTCTCTATATTCAGTACCTACTACTGGTGAGAGTAAAGTGTTCTCAGATGCTTGTACTCTAGTCTGTGCTTCTTTGACTTTCCATAAACTAACTGTGCTAGGATATGTATTATCTGAGAATATTTTAATGTTTTCATTCATCCGGGTAGAACCAATCCACCCGACAATCCCCACTACTAATACCATTAACCCAATAAATAAAAATCCGATGATTAAACGCTTTTGTAAGCTTAAATTTTTTAGCATAAAATACCCTGGTGTTTAGTTGAAAGTTTGAAAATATATAGGAATCCGGTTTGATTACTGAAACTATTTGCGTAGATATGTAACAACTTTTCTTGCAATAGGCTTCATGATTCTAGAAGATTAAGTGTACCGAGTTTTGTTCAAAAATCAAATAGGAGTCCTATATAGCAATCCAAAGGGAAGGGGCTGTTATTGTTAGGTCTATATTTCACTCAACCCAGAAGCGCTATAAACGATTTTTACTAGTTCATGAATTTTGTAACCGTTGTAATCTTTGGCGTAAAATACTTGTTTTGCTTATATCTCCTCTTTGTTCTTTTAGTAAAGTTAAATGTAGTAAAGCTTGAGAGTTTTTGGGGTCAAGGTAAATCGCTTTTTTAAAGCATTCTTCCGCTTGTAATTCTAGTCTTTGGGCTTGATAAACTTGACCTAGTAAAACATACACTTCTGCATTGATAGAATTTGCTTGTAAATAGTTTTGACATTGTGATATAGCTTCGGTTAAATTACCTTCATCAGCTAATTTACGAATTGTATCTAAATTAGAATTGTATTTTTCTACTGGTCTTGATAATTGATTTTCTCTAATTTTATTGTTGTTAACTTGGGAATTATCTAGTAATTCTGGAGGTGTTTTGATGAAATTAATTTCTTGGTTTAGATGTTTTGTATACTCCTTCGCATTTTGATCATTTACAGATGAGTAATTGAACTTAATATGCTCTGTATTAGGGATTTTTTTTCGTCCCACTAGTACACTATTTAAACGAATTATATCCCAGTCTAAATTAGCTATTTCTCCGGTTTCTGATGTGCCAACTAATATTATTCCTTGGGGTTTTAATAAAGAATTTAAATTTTTTAAGGTGATTCTTCTGGCTAATGAATCAAAATAAATTAAGACGTTACGACAGAAAATAATATTATAAGCTTTTCTATCTAAGAATATTTTCGGTTCGAGCAAATTACCCTGACTGAAATTAACAGTATTCTTGACGCGATCGCATATTTGATATTCCTTACCTATAGGATGAAAATAGCGGTCTTTAAATTCTAAATTACCGCCTCTAAAAGAGTGACGGCCGTAAATTCCTTTTTTGGCTTTAGCTAAAGACTTTGTACTAATGTCAACTGCATCAATGTTAAACTGATTTGGCAGTAAACCTAAATCCAATAATGTCATAGCTAGAGAATAAGGTTCTTCTCCAGTGGAACAGGGAACGCTTAACAAGCGGAGTTTGCCGATGTGAGATTTATTTAACCATTCAGAACGGACATAGTTAGCGATCGCATTATAAGGTTGTCCATCTCGAAAAAACCAAGTTTCAGGAACAACTATCAACTCAACTAGTTCATCAAATTCTTGCTTGGAGTTTTGTAAAACCTGTAAATAATCGTTTAGATTAATGATACCGCAGAT
>JBGTMK010000823.1:0-2994 GCA_041743605.1 Nostoc sp. | reverse complement strand
GTGAGACTATTGACTAATGACTAATGACTAAATTATATGAAACGTGTTTTTTTTATACCTATATTTTTATGCTCCAGTTTACTGACTGGGTGTTTTGGCTATCCTCGCCTATTGAGTTATCCCTTTGATCCGGGGGGTCGGAGTCTCAATAGTTTAGCGTCGGAATTAAACCCCCAGATTTCTGGGAGATACATTGTTTTTATTACCGACCGACGGGGTAGCCAAGATGTTTATATGTTTGATACGGTAACTCGCGATTTGGTTGATTTGCCAGGTTTAAACTCCCTTGATGCGATCGCAAATCATCCTAGTGTTTCACAAGATGGTCGTTATGTTGTGTTTGCGGCTAGTCGTCAGGGGCGATCGGCTATTTTTCTCTACGACCGGGAGACACGCCAATCACGAAATATGACTTCTAACCTGCAAGCGGAAGTCCGCAACCCTACAATTAGCGCTGATGGTAGTAGGATTGCTTTTGAGTCCAGTAACAACGGGCAGTGGGATGTTTTAGTATATGACCGTTTTGGACGGCCGTTGAATATACCTCAAGAACCGCGTTGAAGAATGGGGAATGGGGAGTAGGGAGTGGTGAAAGAAAATTCCCTATTCCCTATTCCCTATTCCCTATTCCCTAATTCTTGTTGCACAGATTCAATGAGCGATCGCACTTGTTGCGTCCCCTCTGAAGGTTCAAATGATAGGGGAAACTTACCCCGGAGGATCATCCGCAAACCGAGGGGTGCAAGACTGAGTAATCCTTTTAAATCTCGAAAATAATTACCGACCACTTGTAAACCAAATTGACGTTCATCAATCCAACCACCTTCTTTAACCAAATCTATCAATACCTTCCGGTGACGAATTGAGCGACTGTCGCTGGCTTCTTTCTGAGTGAGAATTTCTTGTTTAATTTTGGTGATTTGTTCTAATGGTGCAACTTCCATTGGACAAACTGAATCGCAATATAAACAACGGGTACAACCCCATACACCTTTAGTACCTTCGTTGTAACTTTCTAAGCGATTTTCGGTATCGCTATCGCGGGAGTCTTCTATCATCCGGTAAGCTTTGGCAAGAGCATGAGGCCCTACAAAGTCTGGATTGACTTCACGGGCGTTGCATTCAGAGTAACAAGCACCGCACATAATACAGTTACCAGTTTGATCGAGGCGCGATCGCTCTTCTGGTGTTTGCAAAAACTCTCTTTCTGGTACTTGTCGGGCTGCCGTACTCACATAAGGAGCAACTGCCTCTAGATTATTCCAGAAACTACTCATATCTACAACCAAATCTTTAATCACGGGCATATTACCGAGAGGAGCGATCGTGATTTCGCCAATGGCATTTACTTTACTTTCTGATGATGGTATTTGTTGTAATCTGGCAAGTTCACTGCCAACATTTTCCTTACAAGCTAAAGCCGAACGCCCATTAATTCGCATCGCACAGCTACCACAAATGGTATTGCGGCAATTTTTGCGAAATGCTAAAGTTCCATCTTGCTCCCACTTAATATGATTGAGGCAATCCAAGATTGTATTACCTGGTTCTGCCTCCACAAGGTAAGTTTGTACAACAGGGGAAAAATTTTGTTGCTGTCGAATGACCTTAAAAATAACTTTCATTACCACTAACCAAAATTTTAAAATTGCCTCACCAGCCTCGAAAATCATGATTCAAGGTAGGTAGTTGGGAAAATTGAGCTATATTTTTGCCCTTAATTGAAACCCTGGTGTTAATAGGCTGACGATTAAAGAGCGAGCGATTCTAGTTTAAGCATAACCATTACAATTTTAGTTGTAGCAGCGCCGTAAACAAGATTTGTGTCAAATTTTGAGATAAAACGCCAAAAATCTAATCGCAGCTTTCAAGTGAATTTACTTGTTTGGCAATGTAAAGGAAAGAGGGTTTGCTGAGACAGGGACTTAGGCTTGTCTTTAAATTAGCGATAATATCCAATATTAAATGCATTGCTAGGTTAGGAAAACGTCTTGATGTCAACTTGAGTCAAGCAGTCTTGGCTGAAAAATTTTGTCAAGCGGTAGCGAAGCCGGAATTTTTTGATTATATAGAAGTGGGAAAGCCTATGTTCAACATATAGTAGTGGCAATCAAGGACTAGGCAGATGTTAAGAGATTTATTCTTCCCATAGACAGACGTACAAAATCTTCTGACCGTTTTTGACATTAGGATAATAAACCGAGGAAAAATCCATAGTACTTTCAAAGAAAAGTTAGAGCGCCAGAAAACCTGGAAGCGTGAGACTTTTCGATTTTTGGCTGACTCTCAATCAAGAAAACCTAGGATTTAACTCATTGGTCAAAACTGCTCGTCTCAATTATATAAATTTTTATAAAAGCCAGATGGCAATACTCACCCTTGCAATAAAGGGTTAGTAAAATCTCCACTGCTTTTTTCAACTTTCAAGTCCAGGAATTTAAATAAAAATTTACCAGCAACTTTAATTCAAAATTAAACAACTATTTTGCTATTATTAGTCCATGCTAGTATTTAATATAAAATTACGAAGTAACAAAACCAGAATTAATAGCCGTATCAGCGCGGCTACTACTGCTTTGTTGATTCGTAATGTAGAGACAAGAAAATTCGCGTCTCTACTGGCAGGACAAAAGGGCTTATGCCCGTAGGACTCTATTGAAATACTATGCTGTCCAAAGCTTGAGAGGACGAGTAGAGAAAACTCTACTTGCTCATTGGCAATAAAGACAAGCACTGAAAGTGAAAAACCTGCAATTTCTTAGGTCTACGACTTATTTGCAGTAGAACCTGACCAATTTGTAAAGGTGGCTGAAAGTTACACCGCTACAGTAGCGCCAAAGGAAAAAATAGTTTTCTTTCTGATGGTGAAGAATGGTTAAAAACGCCGTGAAATCAGCAAAATTAATTTCTGTGGCAACCATAACCTCTAATTGGTTATGAATAACCATATATAGAAGTGCTTTTGACTCCTATCAGCAGGAATTCACCCGTTAC